>PKQS01000013.1 GCA_017577945.1 Bacillota bacterium | reverse complement strand
CCCGCGCGGGGCGCGACGAGACTAGGGTTCTCTACTATGCGCACATCATCGGGTTTCAATCCACGCGCCCGCGCGGGGCGCGACAATCGCCATTGCGGCGCACGTCACGGCCTACGCCCGTTTCAATCCACGCGCCCGCGCGGGGCGCGACGCCCGATACCGACGTTCGGTACATCTCCCCTACCTGTTTCAATCCACGCGCCCGCGCGGGGCGCGACTAGAAACTGTTGTACCCCAGGATCTTGGGCGAGAGGTTTCAATCCACGCGCCCGCGCGGGGCGCGACGAACCACGGCAACGCCATGACTATTGAGGAGGCACTGTTTCAATCCACGCGCCCGCGTGGGGCGCGACGATACCCGACCATCGACGACCACTGGGCGCTCGTTGTTTCAATCCACGCGCCCGCGTGGGGCGCGACTCGTGGTCGAGCCCGCCGGCGAGACGTTCAGCGTGTTTCAATCCACGCGCCCGCGTGGGGCGCGACAAGCCGAACAGCACCAACAAGGAGGAGGCAAGCGGTTTCAATCCACGCGCCCGCGTGGGGCGCGACAGGCGATACGATGGAAATTCCGGTGCGCTTCTTGACGTTTCAATCCACGCGCCCGCGTGGGGCGCGACTCCCATGTCCAGCCCCTGCATGTACCGCTCAAATCGTTTCAATCCACGCGCCCGCGTGGGGCGCGACAAGGGGTGAGATGCAAATTTCGGCCGCCAAAAATGTTTCAATCCACGCGCCCGCGTGGGGCGCGACCCCAGAAGCGGTTCGTAATCGTCAGCCGTCGAGTTGTTTCAATCCACGCGCCCGCGTGGGGCGCGACTTCATGCCGAAATCCGCAACGCCCCCCACGATGCCGTTTCAATCCACGCGCCCGCGTGGGGCGCGACAGCGGCGGCCCAGAGCGGGTGCGCGTGGGATACTGTTTCAATCCACGCGCCCGCGTGGGGCGCGACATACGATCCTCGGCCTGCAATCGTTCGCTGTACTTGTTTCAATCCACGCGCCCGCGTGGGGCGCGACGATGACGTGCTGAACCGTGTCGTCATGGTGGGCAGTTTCAATCCACGCGCCCGCGTGGGGCGCGACCACCGCCAGCCTGAAGCTGGCCACCGGCACGCCCGGTTTCAATCCACGCGCCCGCGTGGGGCGCGACGAGATCCATCGGGCTGATGTCGAGGCGCACGGGGAGTTTCAATCCACGCGCCCGCGTGGGGCGCGACGGGCGCTGCCCGATGGTACGACACGGATTGAGCGGTTTCAATCCACGCGCCCGCGTGGGGCGCGACCGGAGTTGAGCCGGGAGATATACGAGGTGTTGGAGTTTCAATCCACGCGCCCGCGTGGGGCGCGACATACAGAGTAAGGTTGCCGTGGTCGTTCTCGACCAGTTTCAATCCACGCGCCCGCGTGGGGCGCGACCCTACTTCGGAGCTAACGAAGGTGACGGTTCCGAGTTTCAATCCACGCGCCCGCGTGGGGCGCGACCTTAACCGTATCGTCACCGATATAGTAACACGAGGAGTTTCAATCCACGCGCCCGCGTGGGGCGCGACCGTCGATAGGGCGGTGCACCTGCGGCGTGGGTATGTTTCAATCCACGCGCCCGCGTGGGGCGCGACCCGGACCCATTAAATTCTGTCCGTCCTGCGGGAGCGGTTTCAATCCACGCGCCCGCGTGGGGCGCGACTCTCGATGTCCGATGTACTTCGTCGTCGTGCTCAGTTTCAATCCACGCGCCCGCGTGGGGCGCGACGTTTGAAAGTCAGCGGGCGCAACAGGAACGGAGTGTTTCAATCCACGCGCCCGCGTGGGGCGCGACTATCAAATGCGATTACCAGACTAACAACAATCCAAGTTTCAATCCACGCGCCCGCGTGGGGCGCGACCTGGTGTATGCCAATCCCTCTAGGCGTCAGCAAGTTTCAATCCACGCGCCCGCGTGGGGCGCGACGTAGATCATGGCGTATCCTCCCGGCCATGCGAACGTTTCAATCCACGCGCCCGCGTGGGGCGCGACTCGGAACCGGACAGCTGATAATCACCGAGGGCGAGTTTCAATCCACGCGCCCGCGTGGGGCGCGACAGGTGGCGCCGTCACGCTGGAACTGGGTGCCCAGCGGTTTCAATCCACGCGCCCGCGTGGGGCGCGACGACTTGGGTGGACTACTACGCGCACATCATTTCGTTTCAATCCACGCGCCCGCGTGGGGCGCGACGTCTCCGCGAGCTTTCGCCAGGTGACGATGGGAAAGTTTCAATCCACGCGCCCGCGTGGGGCGCGACTCTTCAGTGAGTTAAGCCGTCCGGAGGCGTACAGGGTTTCAATCCACGCGCCCGCGTGGGGCGCGACTCTGGCGGTCTGAAAACCGCTCTGTATCGTTGTTTCGACGCCGCGTTTTGCGAACCTCCCTCGAAACGACACTTTTTCCGTTATCCAAAAAGACCAAAAAATAGGCCAAACGCCGATGTAGAGCGGGTGGCGAACCTCCCGGGGTTTTTGCCGTCACTTGGGGTTCGCACAGGACGGCCGAGACCAGACCCGCCACCAGGGCTCAGGGACATCGTCCGTCAACGGCTCAGCGTGCCTGAGTTGCCGGCTCACTCCGTCTGCTTCTTTGGCGCGACGATCTTGGTGCACGGTGCTCGACGCGAGCAGACCGCCCCAGACTTTCTGGGCCGGATCGTAGCCCCTGCCCCGTTGGGAATGCTCTGTGGGCATGTGAAAGAGCGCTTGCCAGGGTGTAGCCGAGAGCATTAGAGGCGCGAAAGTACGCCATGGAGGGTTGGGGAGCTGCCTGGAAAAACGTAACCCCGCCGTAGTTGGGTCTCCGGCGGGGTTTGCGAGTGGTGGAGCCGAGCGGGCTCGAACCGCCGACCTCGTGAATGCCATTCACGCGCTCTCCCAGCTGAGCTACGGCCCCACGTCTGGACGCACCATTGATTATAGACGATAACCCACGGGTCGTCAAGCGTCGCCGGCGATGACGTGGACCGCTTGGCTGAGCGCGCCCGGGCAGCCTTTAGCCGAAGCGTTCGTCGGCACGAGGCTGAGCGCTCGCGGCTTCTTGTGCGACTCCGTCCTGCCGCCACTCGACACGCGGGGCGCGGGCCCAAAGCCGCTCCAACTCGTAAAAGTCCCGCTCCACGTGGTGGAAAACGTGCACGACGACACCGCCGTAATCCAGCAGCGCCCAGCGTGTCGTGTGGTCGCCTTCTTGCCGCAGCGGGTACACGCCGGCCTCCGCTAGGCTCTTCTGCACGCCCTCCAAAATCGCCCGCAATTGGTTGCTGCTGGTCCCGCTGCAGATGACGAAGTAGTCGGTCACGATGGTGAGGTCGCGCAAGTCGAGGATCAGGACATCTTCCGCCTTCTTCTCGTCAGCCGCTCGCGCTGCCCGAATGGCCACCTCTCGCTCGGTCAGCAGTGATCCCTCCCCAAGAAGTCGCTCCGCTAGTGCCGGGGTGCCAGTGGCTCCTCCGGCGACCACGTGCTCGGGACATGCCGCTCACAGCCAGCCGCTCACAGCCGAAAGTCCATTCCCAACACGATGGTCACGTCCGGGCCGGTCGGACTCCCGGCGGTCGCCGCGCTCCCGGCAGCCGTCGCGCCCCTCGGCGAGGCTGCGGCCGCTCCACCCGTCGCCGCGCTGTCGGCCCGCGCGCCGTCCGCCGCCGTGCTGATCGGCCCCGCGCTGCTCGGCGCCGCGCTGGCCACGTTGCGGCCGCCGCCCGGGGGAGATGCCTCGCCCGTCTCGACAAAAGCCGGGTCTCGCAGCACCGGCGCCGCCTGCACCACGAGAACGCCGGCCGGTGCGCCGTCTCCCGCGAGGCTGTTTGCCGCCGGGCTCGCCAGGCGGCCGTTCAGAAGCGCCGTCAGCTCCTCCACATCAACGCCGGCCCGGTTGACGATGACCTGCGTGCGCTCGTAGGAAAAGCCCGCCGGCGCATTCCCGACCCGCACCACGTCATAGCCGTTGCTGCGCAGCCAGTCGGCCGCCGCCGTCGCTGCCCCCGGCCGCCCGCTGCCGTTCAGCACTTCCACCGTCACCAGGTCCAGACCCCGGATGACCCGGTCCACCACGACCCGCGCCTTGGCCGCATCCATCAGCCAGTAGCTGGCTCCGTTCACCGTTCCCGCCGTCCCCGGCAGCACCGCCGTCTGCAGGCGCGACACGTCGAAGTTACGCGCCGACACCAGCAGCGCCAGCGCCCGGTCCAGCGAGATGTCGGTCCGGACCATGCCGAATAGCTCCTGGACCAGCTGCGGCAGCCGCGGCAGCGTGCTTACGCTAAATACTTTGCGCGCCACCAGCTCGGCAAACTCCAGCTGCCGCCGCACCCGGCCGTCGTACACGCCGCGCGCCGGGTCCACCGCCGACACGTCGCCCAAGGCATCCCGGTAGCGCACATAATGCAACGCCTGCCGGCCGTTCAGCACTTGCCGCCCCGCCGGCAAGTCGATGTGCAGTCCCTGGGCGTAGTCGTCGTACTTCATCGGCCGCGGAATGTCGACCTCGATGCCGCCCAGCGCGTCAATGAACCGCTCGAAGCTCGTAAAGTTCAGCGCGACGTAGTAGTGGACCGGCACGCCCAGCAGCTGCTCCACCGTCCGCCGGAGCAGCTCTGGCCCGCCCACCGCGTACGCGACGTTGATGCGCTGAAAGCCCCGTCCGGGAACTTCCACGCGCGTATCTCGGGGAATGGACAAAACACCCGCGTCACCAGTACGCGGGTCGAAACTTACCAGCATAATCGTGTCGGTGCGGCCCACCCGATCGATTTCCTCGTCGGTGCCGACCACCAGGACGTTGATACGCCCCGCCGCCTGCGGCTCGCCCGCAGGCTCCGGCGCCGACGCTACGGTGGAGCTGCCGGGAACCGGCTGCCGCAGGCTGGACAACCCCAGGTTGCGCATGCCCCGGTGGTACGTCAGGTAGGCCGTCAAACCGAACAGCAGCAAGGCGAGCACCGTCACAACCACCGTCATGACGAGCTGCCGCTTGCGCCGCTCCCGGCGACGCCTGCGCCGTTCCTCGAACGCTTGCAGTTCCTGTTCGATGTCGACGCCGGACCGCTCCATACACCTCAAGACCTTTCGTTGGCGGTGCAGCAGACGTTACGCCTTGCCGCCGCTTAGTCCTCCCCACAACTTAAAAAAGCCAGCACACGCCGCGCCGACTGCGCTCCGTGGCTAGCTTTGCCGCAGCAACAAATCGTTGCGGGCAGCAGTCGTAGCGGAATGCAGCAAACCTCCCTGGTCCAGCACGTAGCGGATGAGCCCGTCGTACGCGGCCAGCAGCGCCGCGTTCAGGTCTTCCCGGCTCAGCCGCCGCAACTCCTCGACGCCCGGAAACGTCCGCCCCGGCTCGATGAGGTCAGCCAGGAACACGATGGCTTCCAGCGCCGACATCCCGGCACGCCCCGTCGTGTGGTAGCGGATAGCCGACAGCACATCCTCGTCGGTCACGCCGAAATCGCGCCGGGCCAGCTCCGCCCCCACCGGCGCATGCCACAATTGCGGCATGTGCTTCATCTCATCGTCAAAAATGATACCAAATTCGTCCGCCAGCCTCAATAAAGCCTCCGGCGGCAGCTCCTTGGCCACGTCGTGCAGCCAAGCGGCCAGCACCGCCTTGTCTTCGGATACGCCCCACCGCCGGGCCAGCTCCGCCGCCGACTGGACGACACCCTCCACATGGGCGAACCGCGCCGGCGACAGCCGCCGGCGCACCTCCTCCGCGACCGCTTTTACGTCTCCGTATCCGTGCCCTTCCATCGGTACAACCCATTCTTCACGATGTAGTGCCACACCGGGTCCGGAACCAGATACCGGGCCGAGCGGCCCTGGCGAATCCGCTGGCGAATGTCGGTAGAAGAGATGGCCAGCGCCGGCACCTGCAGCGGATGAATCCGATCCTTATACTTCTCGTACACCGGTCCCAGGGCCTTCTTGAACGTCATCAGCGCGTAGCCGGGCCGCGTCGCCGCGATGAAGTGGCACATCTCGAACAGCGACGCACCGCCCTTCCACTGCAAGATCTGCGACATGGCGTCCGCGCCGGTGATGAAATACAAGTCCGTATCGGGCCCGTAGCGGCGCTGCAGCTCCAGCAGCGTGTCCATCGTATATGAGGGACCCGGACGGTCGATTTCGATGCGCGACACAGCGAAACGCTCGTTGTTGACCGTGGCGAGCACCGCCATCATGTAGCGGTGCGAGGCGTCGGTGACAAGCTCCGGCTGTTTGTGCGGCGGCTGTCCCGTGGGCACGAAAATGACCTGCTCCAGTTCAAACTCTTCCAGGGCTTCGGCCGCCGCCACCAGGTGCCCGTAGTGAATCGGGTCGAACGTGCCCCCCATGATGCCGATACGTCGCTTGCGGCCGCTCATTCCACCAACTCCACCGAGGCGTCATAATTCGTCTTCATCGCGAAACTCAAACTCGTGCCCCGCCACCCGCACCACGTCGCCGTCCTGCACGCCCGCTTCCCGCAGCGCATCGTTCAGGCCGATATCCCGAAACACCTTCTGCAGGAAGCGCACCGCCTCTTCGTTGTCCAAGTCCAGGCGCGCCAGCAGCCGCCGGAGCCCTTCGCCTTCCACCACCAGCACGCCGTCCTCATCGCGCGTAATCGTGTACGCCGACAGCGGCGCCCGCTGCCGGGGCGCCACCAAGACGGCCGGATTGACGGCGACGGGCTCGGGCGCCGGCGCATTCTTGACCAGCTCCCATGCGGCGTACATCAGCTTGTCCACGCCTTCCCCGGTGGCCGCCGAGATGGGAAACACCTGGAACCCGGCCTTTTCGACCGCTTGCTTGAGCCGTTCGAAATTGGCCCGCGCCTCGGCCAAGTCCATCTTGTTGGCCGCCACCAACTGCGGCTTTTCCAAGAGCTTCGGCTGATACAGGCGCAGCTCCTCGTTGATGACGTGGAAATCGTTCACCGGGTCCCGCCCCTCCAGACCCGAGGCGTCCACCACGTGGATGAGAACCCGGGTGCGCTCGATGTGCTTCAGGAAGTCGTGGCCCAGGCCCACGCCCTGGTGAGCGCCTTCGATGAGGCCGGGAATGTCGGCGACGACGAAGCTTTGCCCTTCGCCGACCCACACGACGCCCAAGTTGGGCTCCAGCGTCGTAAACGGATAGGGCGCGATTTTGGGGCGGGCGGCGCTGATGCGGGAAAGCAGCGTAGACTTGCCGGCGTTGGGAAAGCCCACCAGCCCCACGTCGGCCACCAGCCGCAGCTCCAGGATGAGCCAGCGCTCCTCGCCCGGCTCGCCCTTCTCGGCGAAGCGCGGCGCCTGGCGCGTCGGCGACTTGAAGCGCGCATTGCCCCGGCCGCCCCGGCCTCCGCGCGCCACCACCACCGCATCGCCCGGCGCGACCAAGTCCGCCACGTACTCGCCCGTCGCCTCGTCTTTCACCAAGGTGCCCGGCGGCACCCGCACGATGAGATCTTCCCCGTCGCGGCCGTGGCGGTTGCTGCCCTGGCCGTGCTGGCCGTTTTCGGCGCGGTAGTGCGTCTTGTAGCGGAAGTCGATGAGCGTGCGCAGGCTCGGATCGACTTGCAGGATGACGTCGCCGCCCTTGCCGCCGTCGCCGCCGTCCGGCCCGCCCATCGGTACGAACTTTTCACGCCGGAAGCTGACGCAGCCGTTGCCGCCGTCGCCGGCTTTCACGTAGATGCGCGCTTCGTCGTGAAACAAGGACCGTTCCCCGCCCTCAAAAACAAAAGGCGACTCCCGGCCGCGGGAACCGCCCTCTGTTTATTTCTGCGTATACACGACGCTCGGCCGAGGGTGGGCGCCTCACGACGCGGCGACCGGCTCGGGGTACACGCTGACCCGCTTGCCGTTGCGGCCCATCGGCTCAAACTGCACGTAGCCGTCGATCTTCGCGTACAGCGTGAAGTCCTTCCCCATCCCCACGTTCACGCCGGGATGAACCTTGGTGCCGCGCTGGCGCACGATAATGCTGCCGGCCGTCACCAGCTGGCCGCTGTGACGCTTGACGCCCAGCCGCTTGCTCCGGCTGTCGCGGCCGTTCCTCGAGCTGCCGCCGGCCTTCTTCGTCGCAAACAGCTGCAGATCCATGCGGAAGGTCATGCCCGCCGCCTCCTTTCAAACTCAAACGCTTCTAAACGCTGGTATCCGCTCCGCAGAGAACTTAAGATGAAACCTCAACGTCGCGCACGCGCACGTGCTTCGGATACTGCCGCTCCACTTCGCGCAGGCCCAGCGTCATCGCCGCCAGCACCGCCTGCACGGCTTCCCGCGCCGCCCACTCGCCGCTGACCTTGCACTCCAAGCGGCCCGGCGCCTGCGCTACGGCCGCTTCCGCCTTGACGTGCTCCAGCAGCCCCAGCACGGCCGTCTGCGTGATGGCCGACACCGCTGCGCAGACGATGTCCTGCCCGTACGCGCCGTAGCCGGCGTGGCCCGTGGAGCGAAATCCCCGGATGCGGCCCGCGGCGTCCCGGTACACCTCGACCGTAACCATCCGTGCACGCGACGTTACGCTTCGATCTTCTCGATCAGCAGCTCCGTGTACGGCTGCCGATGGCCGGCACGCCGACGATAATTCTTCTTGGGCTTGTACTTGAAGATCACGATCTTGCGGCCGCGGCCATGCTCCTTGGCCCGCGCCACCACCGCCGCGCCCTCCACCGTCGGCTTGCCGATCTTCACGCTGCCGTCCTTGCTGACCAGCAAGACCCGCTCGAGGCGCACTTCCTGCCCCGGCTCCACCGGCAGCTTCTCGACGCGGATGGACTGGCCCTCAGTGACCTTGTATTGCTTTCCGCCCGTTTCTATAATCGCATAGCTCGCCATGGGCTGCGTACCCCTCCGTCACTTTGCCCTTGCGGCCTCCTTGCCGCAAGAGTCATCCCTGCGATTCTAGCACGCACCGCCGGCGACTGTCAATTGACGACCAATCTGGCTTTGGCGTACGTGCGGAACACCCGGGTAATTTCCACTTTGTGCCGCTGCCCCACGTGGCGCCCGCCGCCTTCCACGTCGATGACGTAGCCCTCGATGCGCGCAATGCCGTCGTTGGGATTGGTGATGTGGGGCTCCTCGATGCGAATGTCCACCACTTCCCCGGGCCGCACCGGCAACGCCAGCTCTTCCATGGCCTGCTTGTCGCCCGAGGTGATTTGAAACTCTTCCACATGCATCGTTTCGGACCCTTTGACGTAAATGGTCTTCCCCGTCAACTGCTCCAGCCGGTGCAGCACCGAACCGTTGGGGCCGATGATAACCGAAGCCACCGAGGGATGGCACACCACGAGAAACGCTTCGTCGTCCGTGGAGCGCGCCCGCTTGATCAGCTCCCGCTCGGCCCGGTGGGCTACGGTCTCCTCGGACAGCACCCTGCCCGAACCGTCACAGTACGGGCAGGTGCGCTGCAGCCGGGCCATCATGTCCTCGGTCACCTTCTTGCGGGTCATCTCCAGCAGGCCCAGGCTTGTGAAGCCCAAAATGTGCGAGCGAGTCTTGTCGCGCCCCAGCGCCGCCTCGAACTCGGCCAGCACTTTCTGGCGGTCCGCGTCGGAGTCCATGTCGATGAAGTCGATGATGATAATGCCCCCGATGTCCCGCAAACGCAGCTGATACGCGATTTCCCGCGCCGCCTCCAAGTTCGTCTTCAGCACCGTGTCGGCCAAATCCGTCGTGCCGATGAACCGCCCCGTGTTCACGTCAATACTCGTCAAAGCTTCCGTGTGATCGATGACGATGTAGCCACCGCTCTCGAGCCACACCTTGCGCTGCAGCGACCGCTGGATCTGCTCTTCGATGCCGTAAAACTCAAAGATGGGCTTCGCGCCGGAGTACTTGTACACGCGTGACTTCATGGCCGGCGAGAAGGCGTCCAGCAGATCCAGGATGGTGCGGTACGTGGCTTCGTCGTCAACGATGAACTTCGTCACTTCCGGGGTGAATTCGTCGCGTACGAGGCGGTACACGAGGTCGAAGTCTTTGTACAGCAAGGCGGGGGCGGGCTGGGTCTGGGCGCGGCGCTGAATCTTCCTCCACACGCTGAGCAAGAACCGGCAATCCTGGGCGATCGCTTCTTCGTCCTTGCCCTGGGCCAGCGTGCGGATAATCAGGCCGACGCCCGGCGGGCACACTTTGCGGGCCACGGCCTTCAGCCGTTCCCGCTCGGCCTCGTCGGTGATGCGCCGGGAGACGGCGATATGATCCGTCTTCGGCGTCAACACCACGTAGCGGCCGGGGATGCTAAGGTTCGTGACGATCCGGGCCCCTTTGGTGCCGATGGGCCCCTTGGCGACCTGGACGATGATTTCATCGCCCGGCTTCAGCACGTCGTTGATGGACTTGAAGCGACTTCGCGCCGTTCCTCCGTCCGTGCCGTTGCTCGGTTCGATGACGTCGTCCACGTACAAGAACGCGTTGCGTTCGAGGCCGATGTCGACGAACGCCGCCTGCATGCCCGGCAGGACGTTTTCGACCCGGCCTTTGTAAATGTTTCCCACCACCGACTGGTGGTTTTCCCGCTCCAAAAACAGGTCAACGAGCCGGCGATCTTCCCGGATCGCCGCTCGCGTCTCTCCGAAGCCGGCGTTGACGATAATCTCTTTTTCCATGTCAATTGTTCACTCCTGAACGCTCCCGGACGCCAAGCCCTGCCGGACGAGAGAGGCAACGTGGAAAAAACTCACCCATATTATGCGAAAGCCGGGACGGCGCCTATTCCCCACCCCCGGCTCCCAAGAAGGCGAACATATATGCGGTAATACAATACCAGATATCTTACTTTCTGTCAATGAAACGCCCTTGCACAAGCGCTTTCAGCGGCGTCTCCGGCCCCCGCTCGAACAGCGCCTGCAGCAGCTCGGATTCGGACGCGACGCCCACCAGGCGGCCGCCTTCGTCCACGATCCAGACGACGTAATACTTCTGGGGCAAGAACCGTTCGAGAACCTGGATGAGAAGCACGTCCGCGCGGGCGGCCAGCGGTGCCGCCGCCATGCACCCACGGCGGGCCAGCGCCTCGCGCCGCCGCGCGAGATGGGCCATGAACACGTAGGCGGCGGCCGCCTCTTCCCGGCCGGCGGCCGTGTAAACGACGGCGCCCAGCACGGGCAGCGTAAAGGCCGCGACCCCCAGCGCGAACAGCGTCGCGCCGCCGAGAATCAACGCCGCACCCAGCGCCTTCCCCAGCCGGGCCGCTTCCGCCGTGGCTCGGCGCAAGCCCACTTGCCGCGCCCGGTACGCCCGGTACAGCCTGCCGCCGTCCAGAGGCAGGGCGGGCAGCAGGTTGAAGGCGGCCACGACCCCGTTGGCTCCGATGAAAAAAAGCGCCCAGCCCGCGGGCACCGCGTTCCAGCGCCCGGCTAGCCAGCCCAGTGCGGCCAAGACCCCGTTGGCGGCCGGTCCCGCCCACGCCACCGCAGCCTCCACGCCCGGATCCGCCGAGAGCATCCCTTCCGTCCGCGCCACGCCGCCGAAGGGCAGCAGCTCCACTTCCCGCACCGTCACGCCGCGGCCCCGGGCCGCCGCCACGTGAGCCAGCTCGTGCACAAGCACTACGGCAAACATGACGAGCCCCTCCGCCGCCCGGCCCGTCCACGCCGTCGCCAAGAGCAGCAACACGAAGAGCCAGTGCACCCGGAAGCGAATGCCGGCGACGGCGAAGAGCGTCACCGCCCGTCACCGGCCGCCGGATGCGCCGGGCTCGGGCGCGGCGGGATCCACGCTGCCCGCGTCAAGCCCCGCGCCGGGCTGCCGGAAAAGGGGCGGCCACGTAAGCCGGCCGCGCACGGCCTCCAGCCAGGGGCGGTAGTCCAGATCATGGCTGAGCACGAACACGATGTAATTCCGCACAGGCCGAGTGGCCGGTGCGTCGAGGCGGTCGACCGCGACGGCCAGGAGCAGCAACACGAAGGCGAACGCCGCGTTGCGCACAAAGCCGGACAGCCGCACGAGCCCCACCTCCGGTCCCGCCAGGTGCCGAAGCGACTCGGCAGCCGGCCGTTCCGCCCGCCGGGCACCGTCTAATATATGAGCTTCCAAAAGCGCGGATGATGGGCCGGGAACTTCAGAAGAGGAGCTTTTTCCGCCGCAGGCCCACGTTGAGGACGAGGCCGATGTTGAAGAACGTGGTCATGACGGCCGTGCCGCCGTAGCTGATGAAAGGCAGCGGCAAGCCCGTCACGGGCATGACGCCCAGCGTCATGCCGACGTTGATTAAGACGTGCACGAACAGAATGGTCACCACGCCGGCGACGATCAGGCTGCCTTGCCGGTCTTTCGCCGTCAGCAAAATGCGTCCGCACCGCCAGAAGACGAGCGCAAACAGGGAGAGCACCAACAGCCCGCCCACGAAGCCGAACTCCTCGCCGATGACCGAAAAGATGAAGTCGGTGTGCCGCGCCGGCACGAAGTTGAGCTGCGTCTGCGAACCGGCAAAGAGGCCTTTGCCGAAAAAGCTGCCCGAGCCGATGGCGATCATCGACTGAATGACGTTCCAGCCGGCGTCGTGCTGGTAGCTGTACGGGTCAAGAAAAACGACGAGCCGCGTCACCTGGTACGGCTTGAGAATAGGAAGCCAGCCTTGAATGGAACCGACCACGGCGGTAACCACCGCCGCCGCGCCCAGCGCGCCGAGAATGGCCAGATGCCGCAGCTGGGCGCCGGCGAAATACAGCATCCCGAAGGTGATGGCGATCAGCGTAATGGCGGTGCCCAGGTCCGGCTGCAGCAGCACCAGCCCCACCGGCAGCGCCGTGTACGCCAGCGCCCGGATGACGCCCGACCAGCGCTTCACGCGCTCGCTGTCCGCCAGCGTATGGGCCAGGACCAGAATGAGGCTGGTCTTGGCCAGTTCCGACGGCTGCAGGCTGAAGCCCCCGATGCTAATCCACCGCTCGGCGCCGCCGCTGACCCGGCCCGCCACGAGCACGCCGCCGAGCAGCAGCAGCGTCGCAGCGTACGCCAGAGGCGCCAGGCGCAGCAGGTCGTGATAGTCGACGCGCCAGGCTACGACGAGGCCCGCCAGCAAGCCGATAGCGGCGGCCATGGCTTGCCGGATGACGTAGTGGTACGGCGCCGATGGGTTCAACCCCCGCGTGGCGCTGAAGACGACCACCAAGCCGAAGGAGAACAGTGCGAGCACCGAGATCAGCAGGACGAAGTCAAAGTTGCGCGTCCGTTTGCGCTCCATGGCGGGGCCGAGTGTTCGTCATCCCACCTTCGCGGCGACGGTCAGCCTCTGACGCGCTCCGCGGCGGTGCGCTTGATGGGAATGGTCGCCACCAGCGCCACCGACTGGCCGTCTCGCTCCAGCGTCACGTCGGGACCGCTCTCGTCGATCTCGAGGTACTTGGAGATGACGGCGAGCAAGTCCTCTTTCAGCGCCTCCATCTCCTGGGCCGTCAAGGATACCCGGTCCTGCACCAGCACCAGCCGCAGGCGCTCTTTGGCCACCTGTTTGCTTTGTTCTTCGCTGCGGAACCAGCGGGTGAACAAATCCAGCACCGGCGTCCCCTCCGCCCTCGCTAAGTCCTGTTGCGCCCGATACCGATGAAGCTCCGCACCCGGTCCAGAAGACCGCCTTCCTCCAATTGCAGGAACGGCACTTGCTCGCCCTCGATGCGGCGGGCGATGTTGCGATACGCCTGGGCGGAACGACTGCGCTGGTTGAGCACAATGGGCTCGCCTTTGTTGGTGGCGACGATGATTTCCTCGTCGTCCGGCACGACCCCAAGCAGTTCGATGGCCAAGATTTCGATAATGTCGTCGATGTCCATCATGTCGCCCTTGCGCACCATGCGCGGGCGGATGCGGTTGATAATGAGCTTCGGGTTCTTCAGCTCGTGGGCTTCCAGCAAGCCGATGATGCGGTCCGCGTCGCGAACCGACGCCACTTCCGGCGTGCAAACGATGATGGCTTCATCGGCGCCGGCGATGGCGTTGCGAAAACCGTGCTCGATGCCGGCCGGCGAATCGATGAGCACGTAGTCGAACTCAGCCTTGAGCTGCTCGGTCAGCGCCGCCATTTGCTCGGGCGACACGGCGTCCTTCTCCCGCGTCTGCGCCGCCGGCAGCAGGTACAGCGAGTCAATGCGCTTGTCTTTCACCAACGCGTTGCGCAGGCGGGCATGTCCCTCGATGACTTCCACCAGATCGTACACGATGCGGTTCTCCAAGCCCATGACCACGTCCAGGTTGCGCAGGCCGATGTCGGCGTCCACGAGGCAGACGCGCCGCCCCAGCATGGCCAGCCCGGCCCCCAGATTGGCCGTCGTCGTCGTCTTGCCGACGCCGCCCTTGCCGCTGGTGATGACGATGGCTCTCCCAGCCATAGTTCCCGAACCTCCTAAACGCTAGTCGACAGCTGCGATTACGGTTCGAACTGCTCGATCTGGATGCGCTCGTCCACGACCAGTGCCATCTCCGGTCCGGTCGGATGGGGCTCCTGCCCATCGGGCGGCCGGGAAATGTACTGGGCGATGCGCAGCTGGGTCGGATTCAGCCGCAGCGCGATGACCCGCGCGTTCACGTTGCCGCGCGCGCCGGCATGCACGACGCCCCGCAGCGCCCCCACGACGATGACGTCGCCGGAGGCCACCACTACGGCCCCCGGGTTGACGTCGCCCACGATGACCACCGAGCCGTCGAACTCCAGGCGCTGCCCCGAGCGGAGCGTGCGCCGCACCAGCAGGCACGGCTCGTCTTCCACGTCGAACGCCCCTCCCCTTGCGGCCTCCTCCACCGCGCCGTTGCTCGCCCGTGCGCGGCGCTTCACGTGCAGTGCTTGGCGCAACGGCGCCGGCGCGGATGTGGGCGCCTGCGCGACCGGGGCGGCTGCCGGTGCCAAAGCCTCTCCCGCCGTCTCCGCCAGCGTCAGCCCGTGTGCGCGAATCAACTCGTGCAGCACGCGCATTTCTACCGCATCGAGCGTCCGGTTGCCCGCCTCGAGCCGAACGGTGGCGCCCGCGAAAAAGTCGCGGGCGGCGCTCAGCTTGCGACGCAATTCCTCGACGACGACCCCGAACGGCGCGTCGGGATTGAGGCAGACGGACACGCCGGCGCGGTCGCCGCGAAAAATGACGGCATCCCTGCCTTGCATAGCGCCGTCCTCCACTCCGACTCCCCGCCCCCGCGGCCTGCCGGGCGCGGCAGGAGCAGGTTTGTCAGCAAGTTTCTTCGGACGCTCCCCGCTTCCCTGCACCTCGCCGGGAAACACGTGCGCCGGCTGCGCTTTCGCAGAGGCCCAACGAACCCGGAGGGTCGCTACGGGCAAACGGAGTCCTCGCCCTTGTAAGGCAAGCCGAAGTACGCGGCCAGAACCCGGCAGGCGATGGGCGAAGCCGCGGCGCCGCCGCCGCCCCCGTACTCGACCACGACGGAGACGACGACTTCCGGATTTTCATACGGTGCAAACGCCGCAAACCAGGCGTGGGTTTCGCCGCCCAGCACCTGGGCCGACCCCGTCTTGCCCGCGACGGGGATGGGGAAGTTGCGGAACGCGTTGCGAGCGGTGCCGCGCGAGCCGGCCACGACCGCGCGCAATCCTTCATGCAGCGTGTCCCAGTGCTGCTTGGGCGCAGCGTAGCGGGTCAGCACCACGGGCTCCCGTTCGTATACCGTCTCGCCCGTGGGCGCGATGATGGACTGCACCAGGTACGGTTGATAGATCGTGCCGCGGTTGGCCAAGCCCATGTACAGCAGCGCCATCTGCAGCGGCGTAACTTCCAGGTACCCCTGGCCGATGGACACGTTTACCGTGTCGCCGGGATACCACAGCTCCAGCAACGTGCGGCGCTTCCATTCCGGGTCGGGGACCGTTCCGGCCACGTCCGCCGGCCGGATGTCCAACCCGGCGGACTGCCCCAGCCCCAGCTTGCGCGCCGTCTCGGCGATGGCCTGGATACCGGCCCGCAAGCCGATGGTGTAGAAATAGTCGTTGACCGACCGCTCCAGCGCCGACACTGCGTTGACCGGCCCCGCGGGCGGCAGCCCCTGCGTCAGCGTCCAGTCGCGGAAAATGACACCGCCCACTTCCACGTAGCCGACGGCGTCGTACACTTCGTCGGCCGTGACGACGCCCCGCGTCAGCGCGGCCAGCAGCGTCACGGGCTTAAACGTGGACCCCGGCGGGTACTTGCCCTGCACCGCTCGGTTGAACATGGGCTGCAGCGGGTTCTGCTCCAGCGCCCGCCAGTAAACGCTGCGCTCGTCGCTCAGCAGGCGGTTGGCGTCGTAGGTCGGCTCGCTGACCAAGGCCAGCACAGCGCCGGTGCGGGGGTCCAGCACCACCACCGCGCCGCCGCCCGGCGGCCGGGTGCGGCTTGGGTCGGCGGCCAGCTCGGCGATACGCTCAGCCAAAATTTCCGCCACCGCCTGCTGCAGCTCGGCGTCGATGGTCAGCACCAAGTCGTGGCCCGGGACGGGCGGCACCGAACCCAGCTCGCGCACAACCCGGCTCAGCGCGTTGACTTCCACTTGCCGGTAGCCGTGCTCGCCGCGAAGGTACTCCTCATACGCCCGCTCGACGCCCGTCTTGCCGACGAGATCGTCCGGACGGTACCCCGCAAAGGAGCGCAAATCCTCGGCCGAAGCCGTCAGCACGTGGCCCAGCACCGGCGTCAGCGCCGGGCCGGCGGTGTAGACCCGCACGGGCTCCTGCTCCACGATGACGCCCGGCAAATCCATGCGCTGCTCCTCGATGGCCACCACCACTTCGGGCGGCACGTCGCGCTTGATGCGGATGGGCTCATAGGGATAGGCGCGCTGCTTGCCGAGCAGCGCCTCCTCGATCTCCTCCCGCGTCATGCCCAGGAGGGCGCTCAAGCGCTCGATGACGCCTTCGCGATCTTCCGTGAGGCCGCCCGGCACGATGGAAACGGTGAATACGAGGCGGTTGTCGGCGACGACGACGCCATTGCGGTCATAAATGCGGCCCCGGGGAGCGGTGGTGGCCAGCCGGCGAAGCCGGTTGCCGTCGGCCAGCCGAGCATACTCCTCCCCGTGAACGATCTGCAGCTGCCACATGCGGACCAGCAGCAACGCGAGCACGGTCAGGCCCAGCACGGCGATCGCGAGGGTGCGCCGCTTCAGCTCCTGCTCGGCCGCTTCCGACTCCTTCCGTCCCCAGCGATGCACCCGCCCCACCCTCCGTCACGCGTCCAGCCGCCGCGGCCAGATCATGTCCAACAAACTGCGGATCAATAAGAACGTGGGCGGCGTCAGCAGCCAGTGATACAGCACCAGCGCGCCGATGATGCGGGGCCCCGCCTGCCAAAAGGCCAAATCATACCCGAACGCTTTCGCTCCCAGCACGTACGCGAGCTGGCTGGCCGCCGTCCCGAGGGCAACGGCCGATGAAGTGACGATCCACCGCTCCGGAAACGCCCGCAGGCCCAGCGGACCGGCCACCAGCGCCGCCGCGGCGTAGCATAGGACCGACAGCCCCACCAGGTGGCCGCCGGCTATGTCGGCCAGCAAGCCGAACACGAACGCAGCCCCCACGCCCGCCCACGGCCCCCGCTGCAGCGCGACGCTGCAGACCGCCACCACCAACAGGTCCGGATAAACGCCGAACAGCCGCCAGCGCCCCAGCCCGCCCATTTGGACCCCCACCAGCAGGACAGCGGCCGCGGCCAGGGCAACGACGCGCGCGACGGTGACCGTACGGGCCCAGTGCGGCCGTAGCGGCAGCATCATGGGGCCTCGGCTCCGCCGGCGGCCTCCGCCGCCTCGCCGGCGCCCCGGGTCGCCAGCACCGAGACGAACTCCAGCGCCCCGAAATCGACGAAAGGCCGCACGATGACGTCGACAGACAAACCGAAGTCGCCGATTTCGACCTGCTCGACGACGCCGATGGGAATGCCTTTCGGAAAGAGGGAACTCAAGCTCGAGGTGACGATGACGTCGCCGACTGTCACGTCCACGCTGGCCGTCAGCGGCCGCAAGCGCAGGGCCGTGCCCGGATAGCCCATGCCCTCCACCAGCACGGGCTGGCCGGTGCGCTGCACGATGGCGCCCACGGCGCTGCGAGGATCGACAAGCAAAATGACTTCGGAAGTGAAGCTGCTCGTCGTGCGGACGTAGCCCACCGCGCCCTCGGGCGCGACGACCGGCATCTGCGGCGCCACGCCGTGGCGGCTGCCTTTGTTGATCGTCACGACGCCCCACCAATTGTTCAGGGGCCGCGCGATGACTTCCGCGTAAATCACGGGGACCGGGGCGGCTTCGGGCAAGTTCATGGCGCGGCGCAGCACCGCGTTTTCACGCTCGAACTCCTCCAGGCGCGCGACTTCCCGGCGCAAGGCCTCCACTTCTTCCTGGAGACGGCGGTTTTCCTCCAGGGCACTCTTCAGGCTGACGGCGGTATCCCAGACGCCGGCGGCCGTCTCAGCGATGCGATTGAACGCCAAGAACAACGGCGTCAAGCCGTCCCGCACCGCCGCCTCCAGCCACGAAACCCGTTCCCGTGGCTGCGACGTCGCGAACATGACGGAGACGAGGACGAGGACTAGGAACCCCGCCGCGGCTGCGATGGCCCGGCCTCGCACTCGCACTCCCACCAATCCTTTCGCTTAGCCGATTACCTTGCGCGACGGAATCGCGACGCGTTGCAGCAACTCGTAATGTTCTAGGGCGATGCCGGTGCCGCGCGCCACGGCCGTCAGCGGGTCTTCCGCCAGGTGCACCGGCATGCCGGTCTCCCGCATCAGGAGCAGGTCGATGCCGCGAATCAGGCTGCCGCCGCCGGACATGACGATGCCTTTGTCCATCACGTCCGCGGACAGCTCGGGCGGCGTCCGCTCCAGCGTCATGCGCACCGCTTCGACGATGGCGTTGATGGGCTCCTCCAGCGCTTCGCGCACTTCCTCCGGCGTCAGCGTCACCGTCTTCGGCAGCCCGGTGACCAAGTCGCGGCCCCGGACTTCCATGGGCTCCAGGCCGTCCACCGGATACACCGAGCCGATGGTCTTCTTGACTTCCTCGGCCGTGCGCTCGCCGATGAGCAGGTTGTACTTTCGCCGCACCTGTTGGATAATTGCTTCGTCGAACTTGTCGCCGGCGATCCGCACGGAGCGTTGCGTGACGATGCCGCCCAGGGAAATGACGGCCACTTCGGTCGTCCCGCCGCCGATGTCGACGATCATGTTGCCCGACGGTTCCTGCACCGGCAAGCCGCAGCCGATGGCCGCCGCCATCGGCTCTTCGATGAGGCGCACGTCGCGGGCGCCGGCCGACAGCGCCGCGTCAACGACGGCGCGCTTTTCGACTTCCGTCACGCCCGACGGGACGGCCACCACGACTCTCGGCCTCAGCAGGCTGAAGCCCCGGCTCGCGCGCGCGATAAAGTACCGCAGCATGCGCTCCGTCGCGTCCAAATTGGCGATGACGCCGCCTTCCAGCGGCCGGATGGCCACGATGCTTCCCGGCGTCCGCCCCACCATGCGCTTGGCTTCCTCGCCGACAGCCAAAATTTGATTCGTGTCTTTGTCGATGGCGACGACCGATGGCTCTTGAATGACGACGCCTTTACCTTTCACGTACACCAAGGTATTGGCCGTGCCCAGGTCGATGCCCATATCGCGCGCGCCGAACATGATGTATCTCCTTTCCCGGGCTGCGGCTGGACTGCGTGACAACCCCGCGCCTACATTCCGCCGATGTACCCGCGCTCTTTGAAGCTGACATAAGTATTGTCACCAATTATAACGTGATCCAGCACTTCGATGCCCAGCAGCTTTCCACCTGCCACCAAGCGGCGGGTAAG
Source organism: Bacillota bacterium (assembly GCA_017577945.1). Classification (NCBI taxonomy): domain Bacteria; kingdom Bacillati; phylum Bacillota; species Bacillota bacterium. Next base: position 138,314 of record PKQS01000013.1, on the reverse strand, counting down.
CTCGATGTCGTCTACGCTCGGCTCGGGGTCTCCACTGGGATGGTTGTGCACGAGAATCACAGCGGCGCTGTTGCGCCGGATTACGGTTTTGAACAGCTCTCGCGGGTGGACCAGCGTGCCGTTCAGATCGCCGACGGACAACGTCTGAATCTTGATGACGCGGTGTTTCGTGTCCAGCATGAGCAATTTAAACTGCTCGTGATCCAGATCGCGAAGATCGTCCATCAGCAGCTTCGCCACGTCGCCCGGATGGCGGATGGCGACCCGCTGATAGCTCGGCTCCAGCGACAAGCGCCGGGCCAGCTCCATGGCGGCTTTAATCTGCGCCGCCTTGGCCAGCCCGATACCCTTGATTTTTTGAAGCTCTTCGACGTCCATCGCGGCCAATCCTCGCAAAGAACCAGCCGTTCTCAGCAAGTGATCGGCCAGCGACAGCGCCGAGTGGTCTTTGTAGCCGCTGCCAAGCAAAATGGCCAGAAGCTCGCGATTGCTGAGGGCTTTCTCGCCTTCGTGCAAAAGCCGCTCCCGGGGACGTTCGTGCGCCGGCAGCTCGCGAATGACGACCGCTTCGTCCGCCATCTCGACGGCGGCACCTCCGCCTCGCCGTGATGCGTGATGCGCGCGAGCGCGCCTTCCGGGCGGCTCGCCGCCCGTGCCGCCGCCGAACGCCTGCTGCGGCTCCTCCAGTGCGAGCTACAGCAGCGTCACCCCGAAGCGACGCAGCATCGACGCGAGCAGCACGAGCGGCAAGCCGACCACGTTGAAGTAGTCGCCGACGATATGCTCGACGAGCAAGGCGCCTTTGCCCTGAATCCCGTAGGCTCCGGCCTTGTCCATGGGCTCGCCCGTGGCCACGTACCGTTCAATTTCTTCCCGCGTCAGCGGGCGAAAGCGAACTTCCGTCTCGGCCCGGTCGACCAGGCACTCTCCGCCCGCTTCGCAGACGGCCACGCCGGTGATAACCACGTGCGTGCGGCCCGAGAGCTTCTCCAGCAGCCGCTTCGCGTCGGCCGCATCTCGGGGCTTGCCCAGCACCTCGCCGTCGCACACCACGATGGTGTCGGCGCCGATGGCGATGGCCCCCGGCACAAGCTCGGCCGCCGCCCGGGCCTTCAGCAGGGCGCGGCCTTGCGCCAGCTCCGCGGGCGAGTGCGACTGGACGCTTTCTTCGTCGACGTCGGGCACGACGATGTCGTAGTCGACCCCGAGCGAGCTCAAGAGTTCTCGACGCCTCGGCGACGCCGAAGCCAGCACGATTCGCTTCCCTTGTCCATTCATGGCCCGATTATAGCACACCGTCCCAACCCTAATCGTACCGCAAACACGCTGAATCGGCGGTCTCCGAGCGGACCGGCCGGGCGCAAAAGCGATGACCGCCTGCAGGAGCCTTCTGCAGGGAGCCCTCTACACGAGATCTCGCAAGCCGCCCTGAAGGGCCCCAAGCAGTCCCCAAGCAGTCCCGAAGAATGGTTCAAGGCGGCGCCCGGCGCCGCCTTGACTCGCTGCGTTCGAAAATCCGCTTCGGCCCGGCGGCTCTCCGACCCGGGCCGTGCGCGCCCGCTCAGCGCCGGCACGCCGCTGCCAAGCGCCGGTCGTTACAGGTCGCCGCCGCGCACGGCCGCCGTCAGGCTCAGGTACCGCTCGCCCGTATCCGGCATCACCGTGACGACCCGCTCATGCTCCTGCATCTGCGCCGCCACCTTGAACGCCGCGTGCACCGCCGCGCCCGAGGAGATACCGACGAGCAGGCCGTATTCCCGGGAGAGTTTCGCCATCATGGCGAAGGCCTCGTCGTCGGTCACTGGAATGACGCCGTCCAGGATGTCCCGGTTCAACACCTTCGGAATGAAATTGGGCCCAATGCCCTGGATGCGGTGCGGACCCGCCTGGCCGCCCGACAGCAGCGGCGAAGCGGCCGGCTCCACCGCGTAGATCTTCACCCGGTCGCCGAACTCCTTCTTCAGCACTTCGCCCACGCCGGTAATGGTGCCGCCCGTGCCGACGCCCGCCACGAACGCGTCGATGTGACCGCCCGTCTGGTCCAGAATCTCCCGGGCCGTCGTCTGCCGGTGAATCTCCGGGTTCGCCGGGTTCTCAAACTGTTGCGGCATGAAGGCCCCGGGCGTGCGGGCCACGATGGCCTCCGCCTCCTCCACGGCCCCCCGCATGCCCTTGGCGCCCGGCGTCAGCACCAGCTCAGCGCCGAACGTCTTCAGCAAGTTGCGCCGCTCGACGCTCATCGTGTCCGGCATCGTCAGGATGAGCCGGTATCCCTTGGCCGCCGCCACCATGGCCAAGCCGATGCCCGTGTTGCCGCTGGTGGGCTCCACGATGACCCCGCCCGGCTTCAGCTTGCCTTCCCGCTCGGCGGCCGCGATCATCGCCCGCGCGATGCGGTCCTTGACGCTGCCCGCCGGGTTCAGCCCCTCCATCTTGGCCCACACTTCAGCGCCGCCGCCTTGCGGCCTCCCCAGCCGCACCAGCGGCGTGCCGCCCACGACCTCCAACACGTCGTGCGCGCGCCAGCGGCCGCTGAACAGCCGCCACTCCTTCGGCGCCCCCGCGCCGTTTTCCGCGATAGCCCCCGTCATCTGCAGCCACCTCCCAAGTTCATTCCGCCGAGATGGACGAGCTTGCGCCCCTTCTCACGGTGATTCCATAATACAACAATTCCGGTCGGTTTAGTCAATATTAGCCTCCAGCAAGGGGCCCGACGCCGCCGGCGAACCATCCGGAATTCTCCGAAAGCGTTCCGACAGGTATATTGACCGAACCAGCGCCTGAACAAAGGGATCCAGCCAAATAAAGGGATTCACCCGGAAGAGAAGAATGGAAGACATCACCGTCCGCTCGCCCGTGGGCGAGCCAAGGGCACCGGACGAGAGCCGCTCCAGAGAGCAGGTTTGCCGGACATCCGCGGCAACGAACGGCCGTTGCGCCGAACAAGGAGGGACGGCGTGCGATGTGCGCTCCTTACGTGATTCGTCAGGCCTGGGGCCGGCCGGCCGCGCCAGAACCGTACATGGCGCCCGACGAAGCCGCGTCCGGGACCGCCTCCGACGCTGAACGACGATACGGCCAGGCGTCTCTCACCGTTTCATTCCGCCATGTAGTGGACTTGACGCATCCCTTGTCGCCTAGTTTTCCGGTCTTTCCCGCGTTCCAGCCCATGCAAGTGCGGGTCAACCGCACGATGGAGCGGGACGGCTTCTACGCGCGCACGTGGGAAGTCGGCGAGCATACGGGCACGCACCTGGACGCGCCGGCGCATTTCGCGGCCGGCGAGCACATTCGCCCACTGGACCAAATCCCCGTCACGCAGCTGGTGGTGCCGTTGGCCGTCATCGACATCCAAGAGCGGGTGGAGAGAGACCACGACGCCCTCCTGACCGTCGACGACGTCTTGGCCTACGAGCGGCGCCACGGGCGGATTCCCGACGGCGCGGCGGTGTGCGTGTACACCGGGTGGGAGACGCGCGCCGACTCGGCGCAGCGGTTCCTGAACCCAGACGCCGCGGGCGTCTTGCACTTCCCGGGCATCAGCGCCGAAGCGGCTCGCTTCCTGGCGGAGGAGCGCAACGTGGCGGGCGTCGGCATCGACACGCTCAGCCTCGACTTCGGACCGTCCACGGACTTCCGCGCCCACTTTGAAGTGCTGAACCGCAACAAGTGGGGGCTGGAGTGCCTCGCCAACTTGGCGCACGTCCCGCCGGCCGGCGCGTGGCTCTTCGTCGGAGCGCTGAAGGTGACCGGCGCTTCGGGCGGGCCGTGCCGCGTGCTGGCGCTCTGGTAACCGGCGAGGGCCAGGAAAAGAACGAGCCGGACCTTGCGCCCGGCTCTTACTCTTATGAACGCCGTGTTGACAAGGCGAAGCGCAGCTGCCCACGGCGCAGCCGCGCCTTACGCCCGCGCCGCCACCGGCGCCAGTTGCACGATCCGCTCCGCCAGCTTCTCGATGGCCTGCCGGGCCGGATCGTTCTCCGTGCCCTCGCTGAACACGATGGGCCGTCCCCGGTCACCGCACTCCCGCAGCGCGACCGTAAGCGGAATTTGCGCCAGCAGCTCCGTGCCCAGCTCGTCGGCCAGCTCCTTGCCGCCGCCCTGACCGAAAATGGGCGTTGGCTGGCCGCAGCACGGGCAGACGAACGCCGACATGTTCTCGACGACGCCCAGAATGCGCTGGTTGGCCTTTTCCGCCATATGCGCGGCCCGGCTGGCCACGCCCGATGCGACCCCCTGCGGCGTGGTGACGATGAGCATGTTGCTGTGGGGCAGCATGCGCGCCACATCCAGCGCCACGTCGCCCGTGCCCGGCGGCAAGTCGAGGAACAAGTAATCCAGCTCGCCCCAGTGAACGTCCGTCAAGAACTGCTGCAGCACCTTGCCCAGCATCGGCCCGCGCCAGATGACCGGACGGTTGTTCTCGACGAAGTTGCCCATCGAGATGACTTTCAAGCCGTACGGGTTGGGCATGGGCATAATCTTGCCGTCAATGGCCGTCGGATTGCCGGTGAGGCCCAGCATGCGCGGCACCGAAAAACCATAAATATCGGCGTCGATGATGCCCACCGCGTACCCCATGCGCCGCACCGCCGCCGCCAAATTGACGGTTACCGTCGACTTGCCGACGCCGCCTTTGCCGCTGGCCACGCCGATGACGCGCGTGGGGGAATCGGGCGCCAGGAAAGGCGAGGACTGCAGTTTGCCGCCGCCGAATAGGGCCGCGCGCTCCTGCGGCGTCATGGAGCCGATGGTGACGTGCACTTCGGAAACGCCCTCCAGCGAGCGCAGCCGTTCCTCCACCATCCGCTGGATTTCGTTCCGCAACGGGCATCCCGGTATCGTCAAAACGACGGTCACCGACACTTTCGACCCGTCGATTTCGATGTCGCGGATCATGTTGAGCTCAACGAGGCTTTTGTGAATCTCGGGGTCTTGAAGGTCCTTCAAAGCCTCGAGCACTTGCTCCTTGGTCGGCACCGAGCCCACCTCCGAAAAAAGATTCCGTCTCGTCTAGTCTACATGATTGCAGCCGTTCGGACAAACGCAACACCGCCGCCGGCGCGCCCGGCGGCGCGTGGACCCGGCGCCTTCCAGAACTGGCCGCAGCCCGAGGGCCTTAGTAGCGGCGTTCCAGCACGGCGCCGCGGTAGTAGTGCGCGAGAATCTGCTCGAAGGTGTACCCCGCCCTGGCCATGCCGTCCGCCCCGTACTGCGACATCCCCACGCCGTGGCCGTAGCCCCGCACGTGAAACACCACCACGTCGCCGGCCAGCGTCACGTCGAACCAGCTGGAGCGCAGCCCCAGCGCCTCCCGCACCTGCCGGCCGCTGAAAATGCGCCCGCCCACCGCCACCTGCGCCGCCCGGCCCGCGTTGGTGCGGCTGAGCACCGCTACGGCGCCGTGCGCCCCCTGGCCCGCTGCCGCCTGCTCGCCCACGCCCAACCGCTCCAGCACGTCCGCCAGCAGGAACGCCGCCCACGTTTCGTTCCCCGGCGCCCCCTCGCTGTACGGATCCGGCACACCGACCAGATACGGCACGTACGCGGCAAAGTAGCGGCCGGCATCCTCCGTGTGCCCGCCGCTCGACGCATGGTACAGCGCGTCGATGAGCTGCCCTTCGTACGTCAACACCAGCCCTCGCGTCGCCAGTACCGCCTCGCGGATACGCCCCCACCGCCGCCGCCCCTCCAGCGCTCCCCACCGGGCCAGAAACTCTTCTTGCGGTACCCACGCCTGGTGCACGTGCGGCTCCGACGACACGTGGGCGCCATCCCCCCGCGTCGCAGCCTCCTCCATGCGCCGCAACGCATACGTCCGCGCCGCCACCGCCTGCGCCTTCAGCGCCTCGAGATGAAAGTCGCTCGGCACCTCGGCCGCGACCACGCCCATCACGTAGTCCTCCAACGGCAGCTGCACGACGCGCCCCTCGGCCGCGTGCCAGACCGCCACCAAAGGCTCGCCGCCTGGCCGGGGCGAACGTGCCTGCCAAATTCCCCACAGGCCCCACCACACGAGCGCCGCCGCCGCCACAAGCACCGCCCGCCGAACCGTAACGTCCAAGCCCACCACCCTCGCTCCGGGCAGTAAGTGTATGGAAAGCGAGGGCGGCGTATGAAGTCAAGGTGGACGGATGAGAGAAAACGAAAGACGGACGCATGGAGAAAGCAGCGAGACAGCAGGGAGCGAGAAAGCAGGCAGCCGTATGAGCTCAAGGACGTCGTATGGGCGTGCAGGAAAGCGGCGCCGCGAAGAAAAACAGCGGCGGGAGGCGCCGCCTCTTCAAAGCACGGCATGCGCCTCACGCCGCTTCCGCTTCCGTTTTCGGCATCTTCGGCCTATGCACGCCCGGCCGGGCGTGCCGCCTCAGTTGGGTGCCACCACGATGGCTTCGAAGCCCAGCGACCGGAGCTCGTCGACCAAAGCCCGCGCCCGGTTCACGTCGCTGAACGCCCCGACCTGGACACGGTACGGCGCCGACGTGCCCGAGACGAACGCCTCAAACCCGTACGAGCGGAGCTGCTCCACCAGCGCCTCGGCCCGGGACCGGTCCGAGAAGGCCCCCGCCTGCACTCGCCACAAGCCGCCGGCCGTGCTGCTCGGCGCCGCCGACTGGGCGGTGGTCGATGTCGCAGGCGCAGGCGACGAGGCGGCCGTCGAGGTAGAACGAGAAGCAGGGGTCGCTGCCGGCGGGGCCGTCGATGTCGCCGTGCTCTGCGAGGTCGCAGCCTGCAGCGTGGACGGCGAAGTCGTGGCGGGCGCCGTGAACGACGACGCTGCGGGAGTTGATGGGGCCGCGGACGAGGGAGTCGTCGCGGGCTGGGCCGTCGACGCGGTCGAGGCCGTCGCCGGGCGCTCCTGCATCGACGTCATCACGACGGGGCGTCCCGTCACCGACTGGATGGCGTACTGCCCCAGCAGCCAGCCGATGAAGATGGCCACCGCAGACACGGCCACCAACGTGGCCGCGAAAGACAGCTTGTCGGCGAGCTTGGCCCACCCGCCGCCGTTCTTGCTCCTGGCCCTGCGGCGCCCAGCCGCCTCTTCCGCCATCGTGCGTCCCTCCTCCGCGAGTATGGTATTCATTCCCTAACAAACGAGATTTCCCCTGCCAGCCGCTCCCGCACTTCGCCCACCAAGTACAGCGACCCGCACACGCACACGAGCCCGTCCGGCCCCGCCAGCGCGCAGGCTTGCTCCAGCGCCAGCGCCGAATCCGGCTCCACGGCGACCGCGCCGATCAAGCCCTCCGCCAGCCGGGCCAGCTGCTCCGGCGGCGCGGGCGGCGTGCGGCTATTGCGAGGAGCGGTGAAAACGGCCGCCTTCCCCAACGGCAAGAGGGTGCGCAGCATGGACTCCAACGGTTTTTCCTGCAAAATGCCGATGACAAACACGGGCCGCTGGCCGGGAAAGACGGCCTGCAACGCCGCCGCCAGGGCTTGGACGCCTTCGGCGTTGTGCGCGCCGTCCAGAACGACCCGCGGCCGTTCCGCCACCACTTCCATCCGCCCCGGCCAGGCGACCGTCTCCAGGCCGCGGCGAACAGCCTCTTCGGGCAACCCCAGCGCCAGCGCCGCCGCCGCGGCCACGGCCCCGTTCACGGCCTGATGCGCCCCCAGCAGCGGCGTGCGCAGCCGCCGCAGCCAGCGGCCTCCCCAGCGCAAGTCAAACTCGGTGCCGGTCGCGTCGGCCGCCCGCAAGATTACCTCGTAGTCGCGTCCCGCCGCCAGTAGCGGCGCCCCCTTCTCCTCGGCCACGGACGCGATAACCCGAAGCGCCTCCTCCGCCTGGGGCGCGCAGACGACAGGCACGCCCGGGCGAATGATGCCGGCCTTCTCCCACGCGATGCGGTCCAGCGTGTCGCCGAGCCACTGCGTGTGGTCCAGGCCCAGCGGCGTGATGACGCTGGCGATGGACTGCACCACGTTGGTCGCGTCGTAGCGGCCGCCCAGGCCGACTTCCGCCACCGCCACGTCGATGCCCGCTTCGGCGAAGCACGCCATAGCCGCCGCCGTGCCCACCTCGAACTCGGTCGGCTGCCCGGCGGGACCGCGCGCCGCCGCGTCCACCAAAGGTTCCAGCCGCGCCAGCACCCGCGCCAGTTGTTCGTCCGCCACCGGCCGTCCGTCCACCGCGATGCGCTCGTTGTAGCGCACCAGGTGCGGCGACGTGTACAGGCCGACGCGCCGGCCCGCCGCGTGGAACATGGCCGCGATCATGGCCGACGTCGACCCCTTGCCGTTGGTGCCGGCGACGTGCACGGCCGGAAACGCGCGCTCGGGGTTGCCGAGCGCATCCAGCAGGAAGCGGACGCGCTCCAACCCCGGCTTCGCTCCGAACCGCTGCAGCTTTTGCAGCAAACGAGGCGTCGTCGGCTGGGTTTCGCGCTGTGTCGTCAGCTGCGTCATGGACTGCATCATGCGTTGTGTCATGCGCCGTGTTACGCTCGCAGCTCAGCCAGCCGCCGGCGCAGGAGCTCCGCGTGCTCGGCCAGCTGCTGCTGCTTGGCCCGCTCGCGCTCCACCACGGACGCCGGCGCCTTGCTGACGAAATTCGCGTTAGCCAGCCGGGCGTTCACCGTCGCCAGCTGCTCCTCCGTCTCGGCCAGCTCCTTCTCGAGCCGCGCAATTTCCTGCTCGATGTCCACCAGGCCCGCCAGCGGCACGAATACCTGGACGCCCGCCGCCACGGCCGAGATGGCCTTCTCCGGTTTCTCCTCGTCCAGCCCGCGAATCTCCAGGTTCCCCACCCGGGCCAGCAGCTGGATGTACGGCGCCGCTTGCTGCAGCGCCGCCCGCCGCGCCTCGTTCGCCTGCAGCACGACGTCGATGCGCCGCCCTGGCTCCACCTGCTGCTCCGCCCGGATGTTGCGGATGGCCCGCACCACCTCGGTCAGCAGCTCCACTTCCTGTTCCGCCGCTTCGTCGCGCCATCCCGCCGGCGTCGGCCACGGCGCCACCATGATGCTGGGCACCGCGGGCTTGACGCCCACCGCCTCGTGCATGCGCTGCCAAATCTCTTCCGTGAGGAACGGCATGTACGGGTGCAGCAGGCGCAGCGTCGACTCCAGCACGTGCCACAACACGTGCTGCGCCGTGCGGCGGCTCTCCTCGCCTTCCTTGCCGTACAGCCGCGGCTTGACCAGCTCGATGTACCAGTCGCACAGCTCGCTCCACACAAAATCGTACAGCACCCGGGCGCCCTCGCCGGGGTCAAACCGCTCCAGATGCCGGTTCACTTCCGCCGCGGTCCAGTCGAGCCGGCTGAGGATCCAGCGGTCGTGCACCGTGAGCGGGCGCTCCTTCAGCGGCTTCTCGTCGGGCCGGAAACCTTGCATGTTCATGAGAGCGAAGCGCGACGCGTTCCAGATCTTGTTGCAGAAGTTGCGGCTGGCCTCGACCTTTTCCGGCTGGTACCGCGTGTCGTTGCCCGGCGCGATGCCGCTCACCAGCGTAAAGCGCAGTGCGTCGGCGCCGAACTCGTTGATGACCTCCAGCGGGTCCACGCCGTTGCCCAGCGACTTGCTCATCTTGCGGCCCAGAGCGTCCCGCACCAGCCCGTGGATGAGCACGTCGCGGAAAGGCTCTTTCTTCATGAACTCCAGGCCCATGAAGATCATGCGGGCGACCCAGAAGTAGATGATGTCGAAGCCCGTCACCAGCACCGACGTCGGGTAATACTTGCGCAGATCCTCGGTGTCCTCGGGCCAGCCCAGCGTGGAGAACGGCCAAAGCGCCGAGCTGAACCACGTGTCCAGCACGTCCGGATCTTGTTCGATGTTTTCGCTGCCGCAGTGCTGGCACATGGTCGCGTCGTCCACCGAGGCGAACTGCCCGCCGCAGTCGCGGCACGTCCACACCGGGATGCGGTGACCCCACCAGAGCTGGCGGGAAATGCACCAGTCGCGGATGTTCTCCATCCAGTGCAGGTAGTTGCGGGCGAAGCGCTCGGGCACGAAGCGGATGCGCCCTTCCTTGACCGCGTCGATGGCCGGCTGGGCCAAAGGCTTCATCTTCACGAACCACTGCTTGGACACCAGCGGCTCCACCACCGTGTCGCAGCGGTAGCACTGGCCTACCGCGTGCACGTGGTCCTCGACCTTCTCCAGCAGCCCCTGAGCCGCCAGGTCGCGGACGATGGCTTCGCGCGCCTCGTAGCGATCCATCCCCGCGTACTTGCCCGCCTCTTGCGTCATGCGCGCGTCGAGCCCGATGACCTGCACCTGCTCCAGGTTGTGCCGCTGGCCCATCTCGAAGTCGTTCGGGTCGTGCGCGGGCGTCACTTTCACCGCGCCCGTGCCGAACGCCGGGTCCACCAGCGGGTCGGCGATGATGGGAATCTCCCGGCCCACCAGCGGCAGCACCACGTAGCGGCCGATAAGGTGCTCGTAACGCGGGTCCTCCGGGTGGACCGCCACCGCCGTGTCGCCCAGCATCGTCTCGGGCCGCGTCGTCGCCACGGTGATGAAGCCGTCGCCGCCCAGGAGCGGGTAACGGATATAATACAGCTTGCCCTGGCGTTCTTCGTGCTCGACTTCGATGTCCGAGAGCGTCGTCGCGCACGACGGGCACCAGTTGACGATGTAGTTGCCCTGGTAAATGAGCCCCTTGTTGTACAGGGTCACGAACACCTGGCGCACCGCCCGGCTGAGCCCCTCGTCCATCGTGAAGCGCTCACGCGTCCAGTCGGTCGACGCGCCCAGCCGCCGCAACTGGTCGGTAATGATATGGCCGTAGCGCTCTTTCCACTGCCAGACGCGTTCGACGAACGCCTCCCGGCCCAGGTCGTAGCGGCTCTTGCCCTCCTTGGCCAGCTGCTCCTCCACTACGTGCTGCGTGGCAATCCCTGCGTGGTCCGTGCCCGGCACCCACAAGGTCAGCCGCCCTTGCATGCGCCGCCAGCGCACGAGGACGTCCTGCAGCGTGTTGTTGAGCGCGTGGCCCATGTGCAGCGAACCCGTCACGTTCGGCGGCGGAATGACGACGACGAACGGCTCCGCCTTGTTGGCGTCCGCGCCGGTGTACTTGCTGCTCACCTCCGGGCGGAACAGCCCCTGCTCCTCCCAGAACTGATACCACTTCCGCTCGATGGCGTGCGGATCGTACTTGGTCGGCATTTCCACCGCCGGCGCCGCTTTGTCCGCCATCTCGTCCAACCCCCTTGCTTGCCTGCAAACTGCCAAACGAAAACGGCCTTTCGCCCCCAGGGGCGAAAGGCCGTTGCTTCCTTCCGCGGTACCACCCTGTTTCCCGTGCGCACGCTCCCGCAGCCTCCGGGCGCGACGGCCGCCTGTTCGGCGCGGCGCGGCCTCGCCCGCGTTCACGCTGCGTTGCCGCACGAGCTCTCGGACGGCGCTAACGGGCCCAACCCGGCTGCGCCTACTGACCGCCCGGCTAAGCCCGCCCTCCGTCCCAGCAGGCCGGCGACAGCGACTCCGGCGGCGTTCAGCGCAGCGGCTCCGGGGCGACCTTCGGACGTTTCGCCCGGCGGACCTCGCAGCCAAGGGTCCACCTCTCTGCAGGGCGAGGCAGCGTCCTACTCCTCCCCATCTTCGCCTTTGCCGGCGCGGCATGGCCGCGCCTATCAGCGTATCGATTTGTGGTAGAAAGTGTATACCGCCCAGCGACGGTTGTCAAGCCCGGAACCCGCGTGCTACAGCCGCGCGCGGAAGAGCGCCAGCAACAGCAGCAGTCCCCCGGCCCACGCGGCGGCGCGCACCGCCCGCCCTGCGGCCGACCGGCTTCGCCAATCTGGAACCCATGGCTCCAGCCACGCGGCGGCCGCCAACAGCTCGGCGGCCGTCCGCCTGCGCCCGGCGTACAAGAGCAGTCCTGCCGTGGCGGCCACGGCCAGCCCGGCCCATTGCGCCGCCGTCAAGCCTGCGTACCGCTCCCCAGCGGCCCAAGCGCCCAGCAGCAGCGCGCCCGTGCCGTGCAGGAACAAGTAGGCGAGAAAGAGCCTGCCCGGGCGCACGCCGCCCGGACGAGTCGCCAGCCGCCAGCAAACGAAAAACAACCCGTACGCGGCGACGATGGCGTAGGCCGGGAACGGATGCAGGCTCTGCCCGTCGATGACGACCGCCCACGGCGCGATGCCGGGCCGCCCGCCGGGCTGCGCGCCGACGAAGCCCACCGCCTGCCCCAGCGCCAAACCCGGCGCCAGCACATCCAGCAGCCGCCGCACGTCCATGCCCCGCCGCCCCGCGGCCAGCGCGGCCGCCAGCAACCCGGCCGCCAAGCCTCCGTAAAAGAAAAACCCGCCTTCGCTCAACCGCCACAGCGCCGCCAAATCCCAGCGGTAATCGGGCCAGTGCAGCAACACGTATCCGATCCGGGCCCCGGCGATGCCGGCCAGCAGCGCCGGTGCGGCGACTTCCAGCACCTGTTCCGCGGCAAACCCGTACCGCCGCGCCAGGGCCAGCGCCGCCGCCAAGCCCGCGACACAGCCCGCGGCGGCCGCGGTGCCGAACAAATACAGGTTCACGGGGCCGATGCTTTTGATGACGACCGGCCCGCCCAGCGCCAGCTGCATCGCGCCGTTCACCCTTGCCCGCCGCCGGCCTCCGCCAGCTCGCCCGCCGGCGCGCCCGGGCCCTGCGGCTTCAGCTCCGCCAGCACGACCCCCGCCAGCACCAGCGCCCCGCCGATCCAGCCCACAAGCGGCAGCGTTTCACCCAACAACAGCCAAGCGAACAGCGCCGCGAACACCGGCTCCAGCGAAAAGATGAGCCCCACCCGGGCCGGCGCGGCGAACCGCTGCAAGTACACCTGCAGCAGCACCGCCCCCGCCGAGGCGATCAGCGCCAAGAACAGCAGCGGGCCCCAGTTTTCGGCCCGATCCAGCCCCACCAGCCCGCCGTCGAAGGCGAACGCCGCCGCCGTAGACACGGCGGCCACGACGGTCATCTGCACCCACGTCAGCAGCACCGGGTCATAGGCGGGCGCGAAGCGGTCCACCGCCACGATGTGCGCCGCGAACAGCACGGCGCAAGCCAGCACCCAGAGGTCGCCCGGCGCCAGCGACAGGCTCTCGCTCCAGTCGACGCTTAAGAGCGCCAGGCCCACCGTGGCGACCCCGATGCCCAGCCACGTCAGCGGCGGCGTGGAGCGTTTGGAAACGACCGCCGCCAGCACCGCCACGAACACCACGTTCAGCGACGTAATGAAACCCGCTTTGGAGGCGGTGGTGAACTGCAAGCCGAACGTCTGGGTGAAATACCCGCCCCAGAGGAACAGCCCCAGCAGCCCGCCGGCCCGCGCCAGCCCCGGTCGCCACTCCCGCCGCCGCAGCCACGCCGCCGCCCCCAACGCAACGCCGGCCACGCCGAAGCGGGCCGCCAACAGCGAATACGGCGGCACGTTTTCCACCAGCTCCTTGACCACCGGAAACGTGCCGCCCCAAATCATCGTTATCAGCAGCAGCCCCAGCGCCGGCCGCGCCGCGGACACTACTCCTTCACCAGCCGCGCCCGGAGCAGCTCGTTCACCAGCTTCGGGTTGGCCTTGCCCTGCGTCTTCTTCATCACTTGGCCTACCAAGAAGCCAAGCGTCTTCATCTCGCCCGCCCGCACCTTGGCCGCCGCGTCTTCGTTCTCGGCGATGACCTCGTCGACCACCGCCGCGAGCTGCGCCTCGTCGCTGATCTGCTCCAAGCCCCGCTCCCGGACGATGGCCGCCGCCGACTTGCCCGTGCGGAACATCTCCTCGAAGACCTCTTTGGCGATGGTGCCGCTGATGACGCCCTTGTCGATCAGGCCCAGCAGCTCCGCCAGCCCCTGCGGCGTCAGCGCGACTTCGCTTACTTCCCTGCCGTCTTCGCGCAACAGCCGCAGGAACTCCACCATGATCCAGTTGCTGACCGTCTTCGGCTTGTTGTAGACGGCCACGCACGCCTCGAAGAAGTCCGCGATGGCCGGCTCGGCCGTCAGCACGCCCGAGTCGTACGCCGGCAGCCCGTACTGCGTCATGAAGCGCTGCATCTTCGCCCGCGGCAGCTCCGGCAGCTCCGCCCGCAGCCGCTCGACCCACTCGCGGTCCACCTTCAGCCACGGGATGTCCGGCTCGGGCATGTAGAGGTAGTCGTCCTCCTCGCCCTTGGACCGCATGGCTACCGTGACGCCCCGGGCCTCGTCCCAGTGCCGCGTCTCAGCCGCCGGCTGCTCGCCGCGGTCCAACAGCTCCGCCTGGCGCCGCACCTCGTACTCCAGCGCCCGCTGCACGGCCCGGAACGAGTTGAGATTCTTGACTTCGGCCTTGTTGCCGAACGTGGTGCTGCCTTTGGGCCGCAGCGAAATGTTGGCGTCGCAGCGCAGGCTGCCTTCTTCCATCTTGCAGTCCGAGACCCCGGCGTAGCGCAGGATGGACCGCAGCGTCTCCAGGAACACCCGCGCCTCCTCGGGCGAGCGGATGTCGGGTTCGGTGACGATCTCAATCAGCGGGATGCCGCCGCGGTTGTAGTCGACCAGCGAATATTCGGCCTCCATGAGCCGGTCGCCCGCGTGCTGCAGCTTCCCCGCCTCTTCCTCCAGGTGGATGTGGCGAATGCGGACCCGCCGCGTCTCGCCGTTCAGCTCGAACTCCACGTAGCCGTGGCGGCACAGGGGCTCGGCGTATTGCGTGATCTGGTACGCCTTGGGCAGATCCGGGTAGAAATAGTGCTTGCGGTCGAAACGGGCCATCGGCGCGATTTCGCAGTTCAGCGCCAGCCCCGCCTTGATGGCGTACTCGACCGCCTTGCGGTTCAGCACCGGCAGCGTGCCGGGCAGGCCGAGGCACACCGGGCAAATCTGCGTGTTGGGCTCGGCGCCGAACTTGGTGCTGCAGCCACAAAACACCTTGGCATCGGTCAGCAGCTCCGCGTGAATTTCCAGCCCGATAATCACTTCGTATTCGGTCGTCGGCTTCACCGCCGCCTCAACGGACATCGACGTCGACCTCCTTGCCGGCCCGCCAGGCCCGCCCGGCGCCCGTCGGCCACGCGAGCTGCTCGTACGTATACGCCGCCTGCAGCACTTTCGCCTCGCCGAAGGCCGGCCCGATAATTTGCAGCGCGATGGGTAGCCCGTCGGCCCCGACGCCGCACGGCATCGCCAGCGCCGGCAGCCCCGCCAGGTTGGCCGGCAGCGTGCAGATGTCGGCCGTGTACGCCTCCAACGGGCTGCGCGCCTTGCGGCCCAGTTCAAACGCCGTCGTGGGCGTCGCGGGCGTCATGAGCACGTCCACGTCGCGGAACACCGCTGCGAACTCGCGCGTAAGGATGGTCCGCACCTTGGCCGCCGGCAGGTAGTACTTGTCCAGCACCTTCTTGCCCCGCACGTACGTGCCCAGCACGATACGGCGCTTCACTTCCTCGCCGAACAGCGCCCGCGTCCGCGCCATCTGCGTGGGCAGATCCGGCGCCTCCACGCGCACGCCGTAGCGCACGCCGTCGAAGCGAGCCAAGTTGGAGCTGGCTTCCGCCGCCATGACGATGGCGTACACGCTCAGCGCGTAGTCCACGTGCGGCAGCGACACTTCCCGCACTTCCGCGCCCGCGTCCTCCATGGCCTTGATGGCCTTCTTCACCGCCTCCTGCACCTCGGCCGCCACGCCGGCGCCGAAAAACTCCTTGGGCACGCCGATGCGCAGCCCCTTGGCCTCGGCGCGCAAAGCGGCGGTGTAGTCGGGAACGGGCTCCGGGAAGCAAGTGGAATCTTTCGGATCGGGCCCCGCCACGACGTTGAGCAGCTCCGCCACGTCGGCCACTTCGCGGCCGATGGGCCCGATCTGGTCTAGGGACGATGCCATCGCGATGAGGCCGTAGCGCGAAATCAAGCCGTACGTGGGCTTCATGCCCACAACGCCGCAGAAAGCCGCGGGCTGGCGAATGGAGCCGCCGGTGTCGCTGCCCAACGCCCAGTACGCCATGCCCGCCGCCACCGACGCCGCGGCGCCGCCGGACGAGCCGCCCGGCACCCGCTCCCGGTTCCACGGGTTGCGCGTCGTCTGAAACGCCGACGTCTCGGTGGACGAGCCCATGGCGAACTCGTCCAGGTTCGTCTTGCCCAAAATCGGCGCGCCGGCCGCCTTCAGCCGCTCGACGACGGTCGCGTCGTAGGGCGGCACCCAGTTCTCCAGCACGCGGCTGCCCGCGGTCGTCCGCACGCCGCAAGTGCAGATGTTATCCTTGAGGCTACCCGGGATGCCCGCCAGCGGGTGCACCGCCTCGCCGCGCGCCCGGGCGTCGTCCGCCGCCTTGGCCGCCGCCAGCGCGGCGTCCGCCGTCACCGTCAGGTAGGCACCCAGCTGTTTATCCAGCGCCTCGATGCGCCGGAGAATGTGCTCGGTCACTTCCGCGCTGCTGACGTCGCGGGCTTCAAGCCGCGCCCGCAGCTCGCGGATCGTCAGGTCGTGCAGTTCCAACGGCAAAGCCTCCTTAACGCTGGCATCACTCTTCTTCGATGAGGCGCGGCACTTTCACCATGCCGTCCTGCACTTCGGGCGCAGCCGCCAAGATCTCGTCCCGTGGCATGGACGGCTCCACCACGTCGCCCCGCATGATGTTCAACAGCTGCACGCCGTGAATCGCAGGCTCCACGCCCGTCAAATCCAGCTCCCGCAGCCGCTCCGCCCCCGCCAGCACGTCGCGGAGGCCGGCCACGATACGCTCCACTTCGTCATCCGTAAGCGCGAGGCGCGCCTGCTCCGCCACCTTCCGCACCCACTCCGGCGACAATTCCATCGTTCAACCCTCCAGCATCCGCCAGAACTCTTCCTCGCTCAGCACCGGCACGCCCAGCTCCCGGGCCTTGTCCAGCTTGGAACCGGGATTCTCGCCGGCCAGCACGTAGTCCGTGTTGCGGCTCACCGACCCGCTCACGACGCCGCCGTGGCTGCGGATGAGCTCCTCGATGTCCCGCCGCGGCCGCGACAAGGTGCCCGTGATGACGAACCGCTTGCCCGCCAGCTTGGCGCTGCGGCCGGCGCCCGCCGCGGCGCTGGTAGCCGTCATGCGCACGCCTGCCTGCTTCAGCCGCTCGATGAGGCGGCGGTTGCGGGGGTCGGCGAAATAATTGACGACGCTCCGGGCGATGACTTCGCCCACCGACGGCACCGCGAGCAGATCTTCCATCGTGGCGTTCATGAGGCGGTCCATGTCGCCCATGTGCGCCGCGATGTCGCGGGCCACGTTTTCGCCCACGTAGCGGATACCTAGTGCATACAGCAGCCGTTCCAGCCCCGCGTCTTTGCTGGCCTCGATGGCCCGCAGCACGTTGTCCGCCGATTTCTCGCCCATCCGCTCCAGCGTCAGCAGCTGCTCGCGGGTGAGGAAATAAAGGTCTGCGGCGTCTTTGACGTAGCCTTGCCCCACCAGCTGCTCCAGCAGCCGGGGCCCCATGCCTTCGATGTCCATCGCGTCGCGGGATGCGAAGTGGATGAGGCCTTCCAGGTGCTTGGCCGGGCAGTCCTCGCCGGTGCAGCGGGCCACCGCCTCGCCTTCCGGCCGCACCACGGGCGCGCCGCACACCGGGCACTGCTTCGGCATCTCGAAGACGCGCTCCTCGCCGGTACGCCGGTCGGTCAGCACCCGCACCACCTCGGGGATCACGTCGCCCGCCCGCTGAATGACCACGGTGTCGCCGATGCGGATGTCCTTTTCGCGAATGTAGTCTTCGTTATGGAGCGTGGCCCGGGACACCGTCACGCCGCCCACCTGCACGGGCGTAAAGATGGCCATGGGCGTCACGGCCCCCGTCCGGCCCACGTTCACGATGATGTTCTCAACTTTCGTGATGGCCTGCTCGGCGGCGAACTTGTAGGCCACGGCCCAGCGGGGCGTCCTGGCCGTCGCGCCCAGGTGCTGCTGCAGCCGCAAGTCGTTGACCTTGAGCACGACGCCGTCGATGGAATAGCCCAGGCTCGGCCGGCGCCGCTCGATTTCCTCGCAGTACTTGATGGCCGCCTCAATGTCCGGCACCAGCCGCCATTCGGGGTTCACCTTCAGCCCCAGCTCGCGCAGGAACTCCAACAGCTCCGCCTGGGTTTTCGGCGCCTCGCCTTCGATGTAGCCGATGCCGTAGAAGAACACGTCCAGCGGCCGCTTGGCCGTCACGGAAGGATCCAGCTGCCGGACGCTGCCCGACGCGGCGTTGCGCGGGTTGGCGAACAGCGGCTCGCCCGCGGCCTCCCGCTCCGCGTTGAGCCGGGCGAAGTCGTCGTGGTACATGAACACCTCGCCGCGCGCCTCCAGCGTCACCGGCCGGCGCAGCCGCAGCGGCACCGAGCGGATGGTGCGCACGTTGGCGGTGATGTCTTCGCCCCGGACGCCGTCGCCGCGAGTCGCCGCGCGCACCAGCACGCCGTTTTCGTAATACACCGACACGCTGGCGCCGTCGATCTTCAGCTCGGCCACATACTCCAGGCTGTCCGTCTCGGCCAGCCGCTTGGTGCGCTGGTCGAAGGCGCGCAGCTCGTCCGGCGAAAACGCGTTGGCCAGGCTCAGCATCGGCACGCGGTGCTCGACGATGGCGAACGCTTCCGAGGGCGGCGCGCCCACCCGCTGCGTGGGCGAATCCGGCGTCACCAGCTCGGGATGCGCCTCCTCCAGCGCGATGAGCTCGCGCATGAGCGCGTCGTACTCCGCGTCGCTGATGATGGGATCGTCCAACACGTAGTAGCGGTAATTGTGCTCGTTGATGAGCTCCCGCAACTCCGCGATGCGAGCCGCCGGATCTTTGGCCGAAGCGCCTTCGTGCAGGCCTGCGCCGCCCTTGGCTGCCATCTTTTTCCCTCCCGTGACAACTCTATTGTTTTCCATGTTCGCGGCGAGAATCCTTGCCGGAAGGCGCAGGAAGAAGGAAGCCGCGGGCTCGGGCCCAAGGCTCGGCCGAGCCCGCGGGCGATGGGCAGGAGGGAGGTTAGAAGCTGACGGTGATGCCGGCCGCCGCCAGGTTGGCTTGCGGCTCGATGGCCGCGAACTCGCTTTCGGCGCCGGCGAAGACGCGGGAGACGCCCACCGTCAACGACACGGACTGCGTCAGCTCGTACGTGTAGCGAGCCATAGCCAGCACGCCGCGGTCCACCGCGTTGACAAGGACGACGCCCTGCAACTCGTGGCCCGGCTGCGGCGAGTAGCGAACCATGCCCGCCACGTACGTCTGTGGCTCCACGGCGGCACCGGGCTTCTTGTAAGGCTGCAGCAAGGAGCCGCCGCCGTTGTAAATCACCTGGCCGGACACGAAGACGCCGTTCTCGAACGTGTAGTCGGCGCCCGCCACGGCCTCCAGGTAGCCGTCGTTGGACGACAACGCCAGGACGCCGGGAGCGTCGAGCTCCGGCAGTTCGTCGGGGATGGTGTAGGCCACCTCGGTCCAGACGCCCGCGTCGCCGACCGTGCCGGCGGTGGCAAGGCCCAGCTTATGCACCTTCCGGTAGGCGGCCGCCACCTGTGTCGGCAGGAAGAGGAAGTCCGAACCGCCCGGAATCAGCGTGCCCTCCACCCACGCCGCCGGGTAGTCGTCCCAGCCGCGGAAGTAGGACACGTACACGTTGTGGCCGGCCAGCAGCCCTTCCACGCGCGCCGCCCACTCAAACTGCGAGCCGTCCGACGGCACGGCGGCCGGTCCTTCCACCGGCAGCGGCGCGCCGCCCGGCAGCTCCGCGCCGATGCGTACCGCCACGGCCTCCAGCAACTCGTCCACCCCGGCGGCAGGCACGAAGCCGGCGATGCCCACGCCGGTCACGCTGGCGCCGGAAGGCAAGTAATACGACGCCTGGATCGCCACGACGGGCGTCCCGCCGGGCATGCCGCCCGAGGCGAGCAGCGCCGCCGCGGACAGCGGCCCGCGCGGGTTGAGGACGTTGGTCGGGTTGAACCCGTCGGCGGTGCCCCAGTTGATGACCTGGCGGCCCAGCCGCAGGTCCACGTCGGCCAGGTACACGTCCGCGTACGCCTCATCCAATTTCACAGACGGCTCCGCCGCGGCGCCAAGGCGGCCCGAAAAACCGACATGCACTTTGCCGGCCGAGCCGAGGCGGCGCTCCACGTCCAGCTCCAGCACAAGGCCGTTCTCCACCAGCTCGTCCGCCGTATACCCATACGCCAGCTCATACCCCAGCTTGCCCCGCAGGATGGCCTCTTGGGCCTCCACCGCCGGTGTCACAGCCGCCAGCAATACCGCAAGGATCACCAAGACCATCGGTTTGGCGATGTGTCTGCGAATCACGACCGTCGCCTCCTCCACTGCTGCCAGGACTTTTCCCCGTCGCGAGCGCCGTGGCGGGGCCGGTCCGCGCCTGCGCGCCGCGTCCGGGCTGCGGGCCCCCGGCCGGCCTGCTCACCGCCGCAAATACCGCAGCGTGAAGTACTCGTCCGGCACCGGCTCGGCGCTGGTCTCCAGCACCCGGATGACGGTGCGGCTGCCGGTGCCCTCGTTGCGCATCGTGATCAGGCGCGGCAGCCAGCGCCCCTGCTCGTCCGGCTGCAGGTCCTCGTTGAACAGCGTCTTCTCCAGCGCGCCCTGGGCGTTGTAGAACTCGATGCGCAGCGGCACGTACTGCTCCTTCCAAACCCACACCTTGACGGCGCTGTACTTGGCGTCAGGGCTCCGGGGCGTCAGCAGGAGCACGTACGCGTCTTTGTCCTGGTACCGTTCGTCGGGCAGCCGCTGCGCGTCGAAGTCGCGCGAGAACGTGCCCAGGCTGCCGATCTCCTCAAACGTAAAGTCCGTGCCCATGAAGCTTTCCTGGGCCGCGCTGCCCGCGATGCGGCGTTCCCGCCCCAGCGCCGGCAAGTACAAGTACATCAGCGTCTCGCCGCTTGCGTCGTCTATGGTCAGAAACTTGGTGCCGGCCACGTCGGCAGGCGACAAGTACTCCAGCAGCTGGTTGGCCCCGTAGGCCGTCTCCTGGCGGTAGAATGCCAGCTGGTGGACCCGCTGCTGGCCCCGCGCGTTGACGGTCGTCAGCTCGATCACCGCGCGGCCGCTGCCGACGAAGGCGGTGTCCTCCAGTTCGTCCAAGATTTCCTGCGCCGTCGGGGACTGCGCGGCCGCAGCCGCCGCCAGGATGAGCACGAGCGACAACGCGGCGGACAACATCCGCAGCGCCCCCGGCGCGGAACCGTTGCGCAGCATGCTTATCACCATCTCCTCCCTTTCCGCATCGCTTTGTTCCATCCCGCCGTTTTTCGCCGCGCCCCACCCGGCGCTCCGTCACCGCGCCGCCGCGGCGCCCGTGCGCCGGACCTGGCGCGCCTGGTCTATCCGCACGAGCAGCGCCGTCAGGACGGTCATCGCGCCCGCCGACGCGACGCCCATGGTCAGCGCCGTCAGAGCGCCGAAAATGCGCAACGGCGGGAACGCGGACAGAAGAAGCACCAGGAGGCCCGTGGCCACCGCGGCGGCGTTCAACAGCACCGCCCGCCCGGTGGTAGCCAACGTGACGACCACCGCTTCGGCCGCCGAGCGTCCCGCTTCGACTTCCTCACGATAGCGGCTGTAGACGTGGATGCTGTAGTCGATACCGACCCCAACCACGACGCTGGCGATGAGGGCCGTGACGATGTCGAACTTGATGTCGGCCCAGCCCATGACGCCGAAGTTGATGACGATGGTGAGCAGGATAGGCACCAGGCACAACAGCGCCGCGCCCAGCGACCGCACCATGATCCAAAGCAGCACCAGCACGCCGAGCACCGATCGCGCGAGGCTCTGGATCTGGCCGCTGGTGATCATCTCCGCCATGCGGTCCATCAGGAACGGCACGCCGGTCACCACCACGCGCCCGAAGCCGTCCAGATATTGATGCGCCAGCTCCTCGATGCGCGCCAGAAGCTCCTCGCGCTCCTTCGCCGACGTAGTGGCGACGGAAACTTCGATCTTGGCCATCGTCTGGTCGGGCGTCAAGAACTGGTCCAGCAGGGCGTCGCCCGCAAAGGAGAGCAGCAGCAAATACTGAGCCACCGCAGGCCGCGTGTCGGGAATGACGGCGTAAGCCGGGTCATCCTCGTTGAGGGCGCGGCCTACCTCCTTGACGAGGTCCGCCACGGACATGGAACCCGACAGCAAAGGCATCGTGTCAAGCTCTTTCTGCAGCGCTTCCATAGCCCGCAGCGCGGCCGGCTCCAGCACGTCGCCCTCCAGGACGATCTGCACGGTCTCGACGCCGCCGAACTGCTGCTGCACCAGCTGGTAGGCTTGGCGCGTCTCGCTGCGCTTATCGAAAAAGCGGATGTAGTCGTTGTCCACTTCCAGCCGGGCGAATCCCGTCAAAGACAGCGCGGCCACGGCCAGGCCCGCCGCAATGGGCACCGCCGGGTGCCGCGTCACCCAGCGTCCCAGTCGCTCCAGCATGCCCGGGCGAGAAGAAGCCGCCGTGACTCCGGGCAGGCCGCCCGCACCGCCCTGTTGCCGCCGGGCCTTGCCGCCCGTCCCGGCGAGTGCCTGCGCGCCGCCCTTGCCGGCGACGCCCGCCGCCTCCGCCGGCGCCCGCCGGCTACGGGTGATGACGAGCACGGCCGGGATGAACAGCAGCGACACCAGCAGCGCCACCAGCACGCCCAAAGCCATGAACAGCCCGAACTCGCGGAGGCGCACGATGCTGGTGAAAACGTTGGCCAGAAATCCCACCACGGTGGTCAGGCCGGACATGATCACCGCCACGCCGACGGACCGCACCGTCTGCTCCGCCGCCCGCCGGCTGTCATGCGTCTTCCGCCACTCCTCGTCGAACCGGCGCAGCACGTGAATGCCGTACGCGCTGCCGATGCTGGTGAGGACCACCGGGATGGCGGATCCAAGCTGGCTGACGGACACGCCCAAATAACCCATGAGCCCCATCGCCCAGACGACGCTGATGCCGACGCTGGCCAGCGGCAGCAGCACGCCCGCCGCCGAGCGAAAACTGAAATACAGCACCGCGATGATGACGACGATGACCGGCACGGTGAGCCGCGCCAAGTCGCCCCGCACCAGGTCGTTGAGCTCCTGCACCAGCGCCGGGCCGCCGGTCAGGCGCACTTCCAGCCGATCCGAGTAGCGGCGCACCACGTCCCGCAGAGCTCTGACCGTCGCGTCCCGGTCAACGTTGGCGCCCAGCTGAACGAGAATGATCGTGTGCCGTTCGTCCTCCGAAACGAAGCGCTCCGCCACGCTGTCGCTCCCCAGCACCCGTTCCCGGAACGCGGCCACTTCCTCCTCGGTCCGCGGCAGCGCCTCCATCAGCCGCGCCACCTCGATGCCCCACGCCGTGCCTCGCACGTGTTCCACGTTCGTGAGGCTGCGGACGCTGGCCACGCCCGGCACCCGCTCCAGCTCCCGCGTCAGGCCGTCCAGCGCCTCGATAACGGGAACGGTGAAGACGTCGTCGGCCGAGACGACCGCCAAGACGTACTCCGCATAGCCGAAGGTGTCACTGATGTCCTTGAACGAGACAAGCCGCGGGTCGTTCTCGGGGAAGAAGCTCTGCACGTCGGTGGCGAAAGTGAGATGCAGCGCTCCGTAGGCGAAGAAAGCCGTGGTCAGCAAGACGACCGCAATGATCCATCCCGGATACTGCTGCACGATCCGGCTCAGAAAACGCATCCGCGACAGCTCCCCTTCCGGCACGCCCAGCCGCCGTTTCACCCGCTGCTCCGGCGTGCGGCGGCGCCAGTGACCCAAATATCCTATAAGACCAGGAAGACCAAAATTCTCGGCGGAAAGACGCCCCCCAGTCCTAGTGAGCCAGGGCCGCCTCCGCCAGCGCTTCGTCCAGGAAATCGACGAGCATGCGTTTCTCCGCTCCGGGCAGCTCCGCCAGCGCCTTCAGAAACCGCCCAAGCAAGCGGATGAGCTGCTTGCCTACACCGTAGCGAATTTCCTCCATCAGCATCCCGGCCACGATGCCCATGAACATCGTCAGCTGCATCTCTGCGCCTGGCGTTTGGCACACGACTTCCCGCACCGTGGTGACGGTTCGCTTTTGCAGGGCGCTGAGGCGTACGAGGAACAGTGTCATCACGTAGGCGCAAAACTTGACCTGGGCATCCGCGGCGGCTGCGGCCTCCAGCACGCGCTGGGTAGCCTCGGCGGGGGTGAGCTCGCGCCACTGCCGGAACGATCCCAGCACCTCCTCCTTCATCTTCGCCAGGTGAGCGTCGGAGGGGGCGGACGAGCGCACCTGCTCCACCAGCGCTTCGGCCGCCGGGGTGGGAACGAACACAATCTGGGAACGACCGGGCTCCCCGCGGTGGACCGTGTAATCCCGGGCCAGCAACCCCTGCTTCTCGAGCGACCGCAGCATGTCGTACGCCGTCCACTTGCTGACGCCGAGTCGCTGCGCCAGCGCCTCGTAATGCACCGGCAGCTGGGTCCGGCGGTAAATGTCCATCAGGCCGTGCAAGAACTGCTTGCGCCGTTCGGTGAGGCGCATGGGCGGCACCCCCAAAAACCCCAAGAACCAGCTCAATTGTATACCCCCACCGGACATCGATCAAGGGCGCATCCCGCGGCCTTGACGCGGCGTACGCCGGGACCGCAGCGGCCACTCATCCGCTGTCCTCCGCGGACCGCGACGTGGCTAAGCCCGCCCAGTCTACTTCTCCGCGGCGCGTCATACCCATGTACTCTTGAAAGCGAGGTCGGGGCCCGGTGTTCATTCCCGTGCGCCGCCTTCGGGCCGCGGCGTGGGCGGCGGCCCTCGCGGCGGTGTGGCTGTTGCTCCAGTTTGCCCTCGAACCGCTGGCGCAGCGCTCCGTTCCCGTCTGGGTGCCGCCCGACCCGGGCCCGGCCCTGGCCTATATCGACGGCCACGAGCAAGGCCCGCCCGGAGGCCCTTTGCGCGCCGCTGCCGCCGTTCTGGTCGAAGCCAACACCGGCACCATCCTCTACGCCCACAACGAGCACGAGCGGCGCCCCATGGCCAGCACGACGAAGATCATGACGGCGCTCGTCGCGCTGGAAAACGCCGCCCTCGCCGACCGGGTCACCGTCAGCGCCCAGGCCGTTCGGGTTACCGGCTCCGACGCCGGCCTGCGGCCCGGCCAGGAGATGACGATGCTGGAGCTCTTGTACGCGCTGATGCTGCCGTCCGGCAACGACGCCGCCAACGTCATCGCCGAGCACGTCGCGGGGTCGCAGGAAGCGTTCGCCGACCTGATGACCCGGCGCGCCCACGAGCTGGGCGCGACCCGCACCCGCTTCGCCAACGCCCACGGCCTCGACGACCCGAACCACTACTCGACGGCCCACGACTTGGCTCTCTTGTCCGTCACGGCCATGCGCTTCCCCACCTTCCGCCAGGTGGTGCGGACGCCTTCTTTTCAGGCGCAAAGCATCGGCCTGTCGTGGCAGAACACCAACCGCCTGCTGTGGGGGTTTGAAGGCATCGAGGGCATCAAGACGGGCACCACGAGCCTGGCGGGCTATTGTCTCGTAGCCGCGGCGTCCCGCGACGGTATGCAGCTTATCAGCGTCGTCCTGGGCAGCACGGACCGCTGGAGCGATTCGACGCGGCTGTTGGAGTACGGCTTCGACGAGTTTCAGCTGATCACCGTCGCCTCCCACGGCCAGGTCATCGCGGAAGTCCAGCCGCCGGGCGCTTTGGGAAAGCTTACAGCGGTGGTCGACGGCGACTTCCGCGTCGTCGTGCGCCGCGCCGACGTCAACGACGTGCGCGTTCAAGTCTCGCTGGACCCGCTCCGCGCCCCCATCCGCGCCGGCCAGGTCGTCGGCGCGCTGCACATTACGCTCTCCGACGGGCGCGTGCTGCGGACCGCGCCGCTGGTGGCGGCCGAAGACGTGCCCCGCTGGACCCTCCACGGCGCCTTGTGGCGGTGGCTGCAGCAGGTCTGGCGGTGACCGGCAGCTTCCCGCTTCGCCGCTCCAACCTCCATTCCTGGGGGCAGGAAGTGGAGGCGAAAAGGGGGAAATAGACGGGGACGAAAAGGAGGTCGTCAGCGGCCTTGGCGAAGCCGAACGGGCGAAACCTGGCGCTCTCCGTCGGCCGGGAAGTGGCGGCGGCGGTGAGCCCCATCGTCGCCATCGTGCTGATTCTCCACCTGACGGTAGCGCCGCTGGGCCTGGACGGCCTGCTGCGCTTTCTGGGCGGCAGCGTCCTCGTCACGCTGGGCCTCGGACTGTTTCTGCTGGGCGTCAACGTGAGCGTCGTCCCGCTCGGCGAGCGCGTGGGCGCGGAGCTGCCGGCTCGGCTCGGAACCGCCGGCGTGTTTGGGATTTTTGTCCTCTTTACCGTCGTGGCGACGCTGGCCGACCCGAACGTCCAAGTGCTGGCCGCGTTGGTGGACACGGTGTCGGAAGGGTCCATCTCCCCGCTGCGGCTGGTGCTGTTTTTGGCGGCCGGCGTCGGGATTTACACGCTGTTGAGCCTGCTGCGCGTGTTCTTTCAGATCCCCTTGGGCTGGATTCTCGTTCCCTCGTACGCGCTGGCTTTCTTGCTGGGCGCACTGGTGGACGCCCGCTTTCTCTCCCTGGCGTTCGACGCGGGCGGGGTAACGACGGGACCGCTGATCGTTCCCTTCGTGATGGCTCTCAACGTCGGCATCGTATCGGTCCTGGGCGTGCGGGACCGGGTTTCGGCCAGCTTCGGCCTGGTGGCCATGGTGTTCATCGGCCCCATTCTGGCCGTGCTGCTTTTAGGCTTGCTGTACTCGTAACAGGGCGGTGCGGGCGCCCGCCCGCCGCCGCAGCCAGGAGGTGAAACGCGCCTCGTGGCGGAACTCTGGCACGAGCTGGTGGAAGTCGTCGCGGACGTCGTGGTCGCGGTGGCGCCGCTGGCGGCG
Source organism: Bacillota bacterium (assembly GCA_017577945.1). Taxonomy (NCBI): domain Bacteria; kingdom Bacillati; phylum Bacillota; species Bacillota bacterium. Next base: position 111,556 of record PKQS01000013.1, on the reverse strand, counting down.
TTGGCTCTCATCTTTAACCTCATCTTCCTGCGGCTGCCCCGAACCCAGCTCCGCGCCCTGCTGACGGGCCTGCTGCTGACGGCGGTGGGCACCATCCTTTTCCTGTACGGCGTGCGCATCGGCTTTATGCCGGCGGGGCAAAGCATTGGCCAGCTGGTGGCGTCGTCGCGGCCGTGGCTGTTGATTCCCATCGGCTTTGTCCTGGGACTGGTGACCATCCTGGCCGAGCCCACGGTGCGGGTGCAAACGGCCGAAGTGGCCCGGGTGTCCGGCGGGCACATCCCGGAGCGGCTGTTGCTGTATACGCTGGCGGTGGGGGTTGGGATCGCGGTGGCGCTGGCCATGCTGCGGGTGTGGCTCGACATCCACCTGCTGGCCATCTTAATACCGGGCTACATCCTGGCCTTCCTCCTGATGCTGCGCGCCGCGCCCGGTTTCACGTCCATCGCCTTTGATTCCGGCGGCGTGGCCACCGGACCGATTACCGTCACCTTCATCTTGTCGGTGGCGCTCGGCGCGGCCGCGGGCCTGCCGGGCGCGGATCCGGTGGTAGCCGGGTTCGGCCTGGTGTCACTGGTGGCCTTGGCGCCGGTGCTGTCCGTGCTGGCGCTGGGCGTGCTGTTCCGGAGCGCGGAGCCGGCGGAGGAAGAGACGCCGGCGGAGAAAGCGCAAGAGGAGGACGAACAACGTTGGGCGTCGGGCAATTCGACGTAATCGTCGTCATCGTGGCCTCCGGGGTGGCGGAGGAAGCCCTGGAGGCGGCGCGGCGGGCCGGGGCGGAGGGAGCGACCATCCTTCACGGCCGCGGGTCCGGCATTCACGAGCAGAAGAAGATTTTCAACATCCCGATTGAGCCGGAGAAGGATATCCTCATCATGCTGGTGCCGCGCCAGAAGACCGAAGGCATCCTGGCGGCCGTGGACCAGGCCGTGGATTTGAACAAGCCGGGGCACGGCATCGCCTTCGTGCTGGAAGTGAAGAGCGTGATCGGGCTTTCGCACCCGGTGCCGGGGGCCGACGGCACCCCCTGAACGGGCAGCCCGGCCCCTTTACACTTTCTCCAGCGGTGCGACGCTGGCCAGCAGCTTCTTGACGCCGTGCTCGGGAAACGCCACCGTAACGACGGTGTCGCTGCCCGCCGGCGCGCAGCTGACGACCGTGCCTTCCCCGAACACCGCGTGGCGCACTTTGTCGCCTGCCTGCAGCGTCGACGAATCGAAGCTCGGCCGCGGCCGGCCCGGCCCGCCGGCGCCGGCCGTGCGCAAGTCTCCTGCGCCGAAGCGCACCGGCCCCGCAGGCGCAACGCCCCGCCCCGCGCGGCGGCCGCCGTACGCGTACCCGCTCTCCGCGCCGTTGCCGGACCGGCCCGAGCCGTAGCCGCCAGGCTCGTACGCACCTGCCCCGTAGCTATCCCCGCCCCAGCGGCCTGTGCCGAACCGATCGGCTTCATACCAGAGCGACCCGCCAAACCCCGCCATGTAGTCGTCGTCGCTGGACAAGTCTTCCACCAGTTCCTGCGGCACCTCGCCGACGAACATCGACACCTTGCTGGCCACGGTCTGCCCATAGAGCAGCCGCTGCCGGGCGCAGGTCAGGTAGAGCCGCTCTTTGGCGCGCGTCATGCCCACGTAGCAAAGCCGCCGCTCTTCCTCCAGCTCCTCCGGCTCCGTCAGCGCCCGCGAGTGCGGGAAGATGCCGTCTTCCATGCCGACGAGGAACACGACAGGGAATTCCAGACCCTTGGCCGCATGCAGCGTCATCATCGTCACCGAATTGGCTTCGGCGTCGTACGCGTCCACGTCCGACACCAGCGCGACGTGCTCCAAGAACTCGCCCAGCCCGCCGCCTTGCTCTTGCTCGAACTGCCGCGTCACCGACAGAAATTCGCGCAAGTTCTCGATGCGCGCCTCCGCTTCCAGCGTCCGCTCCGCCATCAGCTCGGCCAGGTAGCCCGTGCGCTCCAGCACCCGCTCAACCAGCGCCGTCAAGGGCAGCTCCCGGGCCTGCTGCCGCAGCTCCTCCAGCAGGTCGGCGAACTCCTCCACCTTTTTCGCCGCAGCTCCACTCAGCCCCGCGAGCGCCTCCGGCGCCGTCATCGCTTCGTACAGCGACATGCCGTGCAGCGCCGCGAACTCGTCGAGCCGGCCCATGGTCGCGTCGCCGATGCCCCGCTTGGGCACGTTGATGATGCGCCGCAGGCTGAATTCGTCCAGCGGGTTGTAGATGACTCGCAAGTACGCCAGCAAGTCTTTGATCTCTTTGCGCTCGTAGAAGCGCACGCCGGAAACGATGCGATACGGAATGCCCCGGCGGATGAATTCTTCTTCGAAGGTGCGGCTCTGGGCGTGGGTGCGGTACAGGATGGTGAAGTCGCTGTACGGGCGCCCCTCGCTGAGCACACTGCGGCGAATCTCGTCGGCCACGAACGCCGCCTCGCCCCGCTCGTCGCGGGCGCGGTAAAAGTAAATCGGATCGCCTTCGGGATTGGCCGTCCACAACGTTTTCTCGGGCCGGTGCAAGTTGTTCGCGATGACCGCGTTGGCCGCGGCGAGAATGCGCTTGGTGGAGCGGTAGTTTTGCTCCAGCTTAATGACCCGCGCGTCGGGATAGTCCCGCTCGAAATCCAGGATATTGCGGATATCGGCGCCGCGGAAGCGGTAGATGCTCTGATCCGCATCGCCCACCACGCACAGGTTGCGGTGTTCCGCGGCCAGCATGTTGACCAGGACGTACTGGACGCGGTTGGTGTCCTGGTACTCGTCAATCATCAGGTAGCGGAACCGGTCCCGGTAGTGCTGCAGCACGTCGGGCGCCTGCCGGAACAGCTCGACGGTCTTTAGCAGCAAGTCGTCGAAGTCAAAGGCGCCGTTTTCCCGCAACTTTTCCTGGTAGCGAGCGTACACCCGCGCCACCGTGCGCTCCCAAAAGTCGGAGGCGGTCTCCGCGTACTGCTCCGGGCCGACCAGATTGTTCTTGGCCGCGCTGACGGCGCTCAGCAGTCCCCGCGGGTCGTAGCGCTTCGGATCCAGGTTCAGATCTTGCAGTACCGTGCGCATGACGGTCAGCTGATCGCTGGTGTCGAAGATGAGGAACTGGTGCGGAAAGCCGATGCGATCCGCGTGACGCCGCAAGATGCGCACGCAGGCGGCGTGGAACGTGCCCACCCACACCTGCTCCACCTGCGGACCGATGAGGGCCTCGACGCGCTCTTTCATTTCGTTGGCCGCCTTGTTGGTGAACGTGACGGCCAAAATGGCCGAAGGCGGCACGCCCTGCGCGAGCAGATAGGCCATCCGGTACGTCAGCACCCGGGTCTTGCCGCTGCCCGCGCCCGCGATGATGAGCAGCGGGCCGTCCACGTGCTGCACCGCGGCCCGCTGCGCTTCGTTCAGATCGTTGAGCCAGGGAAACTGCATCGCCGTCATCCTTCTCCGCCGCCATGCTCCGCCGCCCGATGGAGGCCGTGCTGTGCGTCGCTACTCCCATTCGATGGTGGATGGCGGCTTCGCGCTGATGTCGTACACGACCCGGCTGACGCCGGGCACCTCGCGCAAGATGCGCTCCGAAATCTGGTCCAGCACGTCATACGGCAACCGGGCCCACTGCGCCTCCAGGCCTTCCACACTGGTCACGGCCCGCACCGCCACCACGGCGCCATACGTGCGGGATCCGCCGCGTACGCCCACGGTGCGCGTGTCCGCCAGGACGGCGAACGCCTGAAAAAGCTGCCGCTCCAGCCCCGCTCGCCGGATCTCCTCGCGGACGATGGCGTCGGCTTCACGCAGTATCTCCAGCCGCTCCGCCGTCACTTCGCCCACGATCCGCACGGCGAGCCCCGGGCCCGGGAACGGATGCCGCCACACCAAGTCCTCGGGCAATCCTAAGGCCAGGCCCACTTGGCGAACTTCGTCCTTGAACAGGTCGCGCAGCGGCTCCACCAGCTCCAGCGCCATGCGCTCCGGCAAGCCGCCGACGTTGTGGTGGCTCTTGACGACGCCGTGCCCCGCTTCGGCGCCGCTTTCGAGGACGTCGGTGTACACCGTCCCCTGCACCAAGTAGCGCACGTCGCCCAGCCGCCGGGCTTCCTCCTCGAACACGCGAATAAACAGTTCGCCGATGATTTTCCGCTTCCGTTCGGGATCCACGACGCCCGCGAGCGCGTCGAGAAACCGCTGCCGCGCGTCGACCACAACGAGCTGCGCCCGGAACTGCCGTCGAAACGCCTCGACGACCTGCTCCGGCTCGCCTTTGCGCAGCAGCCCGTGGTCGACGAAAATGCAAGTCAGCTGGTCGCCGACGGCCCGGTGCACCAGCGCCGCCGCCACCGCCGAGTCAACGCCCCCGCTCAGCGCGGCCACGATGCGCCCCGAGCCCACCTGAGCCCGCACCTGCGCTATGGCTCGCTCGATGAAGGCCGCGACGGTCCACTCCCGCGCACAGCCGCACTCGTCGAACAGAAAACGCTGCAACGCCTCCTCGGGAACGTCCCCGTCGGGATCGACCCGCAGCACCGGCAACCCCGCCGGCGCCTCCACGCCGTCGCCCGCCGCGATGACGCCCCGGGCCGGCTGCGCCTGCAAGCGCGCCGCCAGCGCACGGGCCGGCGCCAGCTCGCAATACACGTTCAACGCCCGCACGCGGCGAGCCAGACGGCGCGCCAGGCCGCCGTCCCCGTATGCAATCAACACCATACCCCCGTCCCTCACCGCACGGGCCCCCCGCCGTCATGGAACACGCCGGCCCGCGGCCGGCGCGGCCCCGCTCACTTGCGGGCGTTTTCGTATACTTCCGCTTTCAGGACGCCGATGTAGGGCAAATGCCGGTAGTTTTCCGCGTAGTCGAGGCCGTAGCCGACCACGAACTCGTCCGGAATCTCGAAGCCCACGTAGTCGGCTTTCAGCGGCACCCGCCGCTGCCCGGGCTTATCCAGCAGCACGCAGGTGCGCAGCGACGCCGGCTGGCGCGACTGCAGGTTGTCGAGCAAGTACGACAGGGTCAAGCCCGAGTCCACGATGTCCTCGACGATGAGCACGTGCTGCCGCTCGATGGAGCTGTCGAGATCCTTCAGAATCCGGACGACGCCCGAGGTGCGCACGCCGCTGCCGTAGCTGCTAATGGCCATGAAGTCCATCCGGACCGGGACGGAAATGTGGCGAACAAGATCCGCCATGAAAATGGCGGCTCCTTTAAGAATGCAAATGAGAACGGGATTCTTGTCCGCGTAGTCACGCGACAGTTGCTCGCCTAGTTCCCGCACGCGCCGCTGGATGGTGTCGGCGTCGAGCAATACCTTGGCGATGTCCTCATGCACGGCCTGTGGTGCCTCCTAAACGACGTGCCGGCTAGCGTTATGGATGTTTTTACCGATCCTAGCACAAGGCCGTTCTTGCGGCAAGCGCCGCCTCCGCCGGCAACGAAAACGGCGCCCCGCTCCGGGGCGCCGTCGGCGTCAAACGTCGGCGTCAAATACGTCGTCGTGCGAGGTGCGGCCTTGTCTGCCGCAGCGCCGCGCCCCGCCGGCTACTCCTCTTCTTCCTCTTCCTTCGCTTCGACCACCAGCGCCTCGGTAGTCAGCACCAGCCCGGCGATGCTGGCCGCGTTCTCCAGCGCCGTGCGCGCCACCTTGGCCGGGTCGATGATGCCCGCCGCCACCATGTCCACGTAGCGGCCGCTCAGCGCGTCAAACCCGTGGCCTTCCGGCAGCGAACGCACGTGCTCGACGACGATGGCGCCGTCGTAGCCCGCATTGGCCGCGATTTGCCGCAGCGGCTCCTCCAGCGCCCGCTGCACGATGAGGACGCCCGCCCGCTCGTCGCCCGGCGCGTCCAGCCGCTCCAGCACTTTCTGTGCGTGCACGTACACGCTGCCGCCGCCCGGCACGATACCTTCCTCCACAGCCGCCTTCGTGGCCGCCAGGGCGTCTTCGATGCGCGTCTTGCGCTCCTTCAGCTCCACCTCAGTGGCCGCGCCGACCCGGATGACCGCCACGCCGCCCGCCAGCTTGGCCAGCCGCTCCTGCAGCTTCTCCCGGTCATACTCGGAGTCGGTCCCCTCCAGCTCGCGGCGAATTTGCGCGACCCGGGCCTCGATGGCCTCCTTGGAGCCCTTGCCGTCCACGATGACCGTCTCGTCCTTGGTGATGCGCACCTTGCCCGCCTGTCCCAGCTGGCGCAAGGTGACGTTCTCCAGCTTCAGCCCCAGCTCTTCCGAGATGACCTGGCCGCCCGTCACCGTGGCGATGTCGCCCAGCAAGGCCTTGCGCCGATCGCCGAAGCCCGGCGCCTTGACCGCCGCCACCTGCACGATGCCGCGCAGCTTGTTCAGCACCAGCGTCGCCAGCGCCTCGCCCTCCACGTCTTCGGCGATGATGACCAGCGGCCGGCCGGTTTGCATGACCCGCTCCAGCACCGGCACGATGTCGTGGATGCTGCTGATCTTGCGGTCGGTAATCAGGAGGAAGGGGTTGTCGAACTCGGCCACCATCCGCTCCGGGTCCGTGACCATGTAGGGCGAGAGATACCCGCGGTCAAACTGCAAGCCCTCCACGACTTCCAGCGTCGTGCCGATGGTCTGCGACTCCTCGACGCTGATGACGCCTTCCCGGCCCACCTTTTCCATGGCCTCGGCGATGAGGCGGCCCACTTCCTTGTCGTCGGCGGACACGCTGGCCACCTGGCCGATGGCTTCGTAAGTCTCGACGGGCTTGGCGATGCGCTGAATCTCCGCCACGACGGCCGCCACCGCTTTCTCCATGCCCTGCTTCACCAGCTGCGGGTTGGCGCCGGCCGTAATGTTCTTCAGCCCCTCGCGAATGAGCGCCCGGGCCAGCACCGTCGCCGTCGTCGTGCCGTCTCCCGCCGCGTCCTGCGTCTTGGTGGCCACTTCCTTGACCAGCTGCGCGCCCAGGTTTTCGAAGGGGTCGCCGAGATCAATCTCGCGCGCAATGGAGACGCCGTCGTTGGTGATGTTCGGCGAACCCCACTTCCTGTCCAGCACGGCGTTGCGGCCCTTGGGACCCAGCGTCACCTTGACCGCGTCGGCCAGTTTGCTCGCGCCGCGCTCCAGCGCCCAGCGCGCGTCGTCGCTGTACAACAGCTGCTTGGCTGTCATGCCTTTCACCTTCCTTGTCTCCGGGGTCCCGGGGCCAGCGCGGCCGGCGGACGCTGCGGTCGGCCGGAGGCTCCGGCGTTCTGGCCGCCCCACTCGCAGGGCTCCGATCAGCCGTTAGCACTTGCTGCCCCCGAGTGCCAAAAGTTCCAAGTACCACGATAAGCCACCGGCGCGGCCCGCGCAAGCCAAAGTCTCAATGCCGGAAATGGCGCCGCCCGGTGAAGATCATGCTGATGCCGAAGCGATTGGCCGCTTCGATGGACGCCTCGTCCCGGATGGATCCGCCGGGCTGCACGATGACCGCCACGCCCGCCGCGCCGGCGGCCTCCACCACGTCCGGAAACGGGAAAAACGCGTCCGACGCCATGACCGCGCCGCGGGCACCGTCGGCGATGCCGCGCACCCGGGCCGCGTGGGCGATGGCGTGCCGCGTCGCGTCGATGTGATTCATCTGGCCCGCGCCGATGCCGATGGTCATATCGTCCTTCACCAGCACGATGGCATTGGACTTGACGTGCTTGCACACCAGCCACGCCAGCTCCACCTGGCGCCACAGGGGCTCCGGCACCGGCGCCGACGTGACGACCCGCCAGGCGCTGCGGTCCAGCCCTGTCTCATCCGGCGTCTGCACCAGGATGCCGCCGGCCACGCCCCGGTAATCCCACGCGGCGGGCCCCGCCCCCGCGGCCTCGCCCGGCGCCTTGGGCCTCGCCACCTGTGTCACGCCGTCTTCGCTGCCGGGCCAGTAACCCGTGCGCAAGAGCCGCAGCGCCTTTTTCGCCTGCAACACGGCCAGCGCTTCGTCGTCGAAGTCCGGCGCGACCACGATCTCCAAGAAAATGGAAGCCAACAGCCGGGCCGTGGCCCCGTCGACTTTGCGGTTGAATGCGACGATGCCGCCGAAGATGGAGATTTCGTCGGCGCGGAACGCCCGCTCGAAGGCCGTGGCCAAGTCGGGGCCGATGCCGACGCCGCAAGGGTTGGCGTGCTTGACGGCCACCGCCGCCGGCACGCCGAACTCCATCACGAGGCGCAGCGCCGCGTCCGCGTCGTTGATGTTGTTGTAGGACAACTGCTTGCCGCTCAGCTGCTCGGCGGTGGCGACGGTTGGCAGGCCGCCGGCTGCGGCCGCCTCCGCGAACGCGTAGAACGCCGCGTGCTGGTGCGGGTTTTCGCCGTAGCGCAAGTCCTTGAGCTTGCGCAGCGTCAGCTGGATCGTCTCCGGGAACGCCTCGCCGCCGCGCTGCGCCGGTTCGTCCAGCGCGCCGAAGCCCACCTCGTGGTCGTGGGCCGCCGGAGCGGAAGAGGCGGCCAGCCAGCGGCTAATCATCTCGTCGTATTCGCTGGTATAGGCGAACGCCTTCTGCGCCAGGCGCCGCCGCAGCTCCGGCGGCGGCCCGCCGGGCGAGGCCAGCGCCTGCAGCACCGGCTCGTAGTCCTCGGGCCGCACTACCACCAGTACGTGGGCGAAGTTCTTCGCCGCGGCCCGCACCAGGGCCGGCCCGTCGACGTCGATCGGTTCGAGGACGTCCTTCTCCGCGGCGTCAGGCCCAGCCGCCGGAACGAACGGCGCGAAGTTGACGCATACCAGGTCGATGGGGGCGATGCCGTGCCGCTCCAGCACCGCCACATGCTCCGGGTCGTCCCGGGCGGCCAGAATGCCGGCGTACACGTGCGGGTGCAGCGTCTTCACCCGCCCGCCCAGCAGCCCGGCAAAGCCGGTTACCGACTCCACCGCCGTCACGGGCAACCCCGCTTCCTGCAAATGCCGCATCGTGCCGCCCGTGGCGAGCAGCTCGAACCCCAGCTCCACCAAGCCCCGGGCGAATGGAACAAGTCTCGTCTTGTCAAACACGCTCAACAAAGCGCGCCGTCCGCCCGCCAACTGACACCGCCTCCCCGCCGGCCACGGCTCGGCCCCCCTCACAAGAGCCCGAGCCTGCGGAAAATGTAATCCACGTGCCGCACGCTGTACGCCGGATCGAAGCACGCGTCGATCTCCGCGTCCGACAGCCGCTCCCGCACTTCCCGCCGCGCGCGAATGCGCTCCGCGAAGGGCACCCGCTCGCCCTCGGACCGCCCGTACTCCGCCCAGGCCGCCATCGCTTCCTCCTGCACGATGCGGTACGCTTCCTCCCGCGGCATCCCCTTGTCCACCAGCGCCAGCAGCACCCGCTGCGAGAAGATGAGGCCGCCGGTGCGCTCCAGGTTGCGCCGCATCGTCTCCGGATACACCTGCAGGCCCCGCAGCACTCGGTTGAACGTGTGCAGCATGTAGTCGACCAGGGTCGTGCTGTCGGGGATGATGATCCGCTCCACCGACGAGTGGCTGATGTCCCGTTCGTGCCAGAGCGCCACGTTGTCCAGCGCCGCGATGGCGTTGGCCCGGACGAGGCGCGACAGCCCCGACAGCTGCTCGCACAGCCTCGGGTTGCGCTTGTGCGGCATGGCCGAGCTGCCCTTCTGCCCCGCCGCGAACGGCTCCTCCACTTCCCGCACTTCGGTCTTCTGCAGTGCGCGGATCTCCGTGGCGAACTTGTCGATGCTGGCGGCGATGAGCGCCAGCGCCAGCAAATACTCGGCGTGGCGGTCCCGCTGCAAAATCTGCGTCGACACGGGCGCCGGCTTCAGCCCCAGCCGCGCGCACACCATCTCCTCCACCCGCGGGTCGACGGTCGCGTACGTCCCCACCGCCCCGGAAATCTTGCCGACCCGCACGTTTTCCACCGCCCGCTCCCAGCGTTCGCGGTGCCGCTCGATTTCTTGCCACCACAGCGCGAGCTTGAGGCCGAACGTAATCGGCTCGGCGTGCACGCCGTGGGTGCGGCCGATCATCACGGTGTCCTTGTGGCGCAGCGCCAGCTCCCGCAGCGTCGACGACACCTGCTCCAAGTCCCGGCGGATGATGTCTCCGGCTTCAACCATCAGGCACGCCAGCGCGGTGTCGACCACGTCGGAACTGGTGAGGCCGTAGTGGAAATAGCGGGCGGCGGGGCCCACGTGCTCCGCCACGCACGTCGTGAAGGCGATGACGTCGTGCTGCACTTCCGCCTCGATTTCCAGGATGCGCTCGACGCTGAACGCGGCCTTGGCGCGGATTTCCGCCGCGGCCTCCTTGGGGATGACGCCCAGCTCCGCCCAGGCGTCGCACACGGCCAGCTCCACGTCCAGCCAGCGCCGGAACTTGTTCTCCAGCGACCAGAGCCGCTGCATCTCGGGCCGCGTGTACCGCTCGATCATGGCTGCCTGCTCCTTGCCGCGGAAACGCGCGCGATGGGCAATCGTGGCAATCTTATGGTAATCATAAACTGCCCCGCGAGACGGCGCAAGCCGCCGCCGCTGGCACCATTTTCAGCGGCGGGCCGGAAGGCGGCCGGCAGGGATGGGGGCAGGGCAAGGCGAAGGGTGCTGTATGCAAACGGAGGGAAGGACGCGGTGCGCGGACCGAGGCAGCGACGGAAGCGAATGACGTGGCCGGAGGAGCGCGTCCGGTGGCGGTGGCTGGCGGCGCTGCTGTGCCTGGCGGCCCTGGCGGCCGGCTGCGCGCCGGGGGCCGTGGCGCCGCCGCGGGCCGACGTGGCGGGCATCCAGGTGGTGGCCATCTTTCCGTTCGCCAACGACACGAATCAAGCCGGGCTGGAGAACGAGCTGCTGCAGCGGGTGACCGAGGCGCTGCAGGCGTCCGGCTGGTACGAGGTCGTGCCGGTCGCCGAGGTGCAAGAGCGCCTGAGCCAGCGGCGGCCCTCGCCCTTCGTGGAGCCGGGCGACGAGCAGTGGCTGGAGCTGGCTCGCGACGTGACGCTGGAACTGGGCGCCGACGGCTTCATCGCAGGCCGCATCATCGGTTACGAAGAGGAAACGGTAGTCGGCGAACCGTACGCGGAGACGCCAGGCGCAGAGGAAGCCGCGGCCGGCGCCCCGACGCAGTGGCGAGTCGCGCACACGACGCGCGTCATCGTCACGGTGGCCGCGCGCCTCGTCAACGCGCACACGGGCGAGGTCGTCCACGAGCGGACAGTGCGTGGCGTCGGCCGCGTGGACGACGTGCGCCTGCTGAACTGGACGTCGCCGGCGCCGCCCCCCGCGGCGTTGCTGCCTGCAACGCACCGGCGCGACATCCCGCGAGCGCGGGAGCTGGCGGTGGAGCAGGCGCTCATGGGCTTTGCCGCCGACTTATTGCCGCAACGTGCCACTGATGCGCCGGGCGGCGAGTCCGGCGCCGGCGGCCCGGCAGGTGAATGACGCCATGACGAGCGATGCGACGCGCGACGACATCCGCCACGGCGCGACGAAGCGCCGCCAGGGTCAACAGGACCCCGCGGCGCCCGACACGTCTTCCGCGTTGACGCGGCTGCCTTCCGGCGCCAAACCGAAGCGCCAGCTGCGCCGCGTCGGCGTCAAGATCGGCCGGAAGGTGCTGGAGTTCCAGCGTCCCCTCTTCCGGCTCGGCCCGCTGCACGTCTACCGCACGGCCGCGGGTCGGCTCTCGATCCAGTGGAAACGCCCGAAGCGCTAGCTCCCGCCGGCGCTGGCCGCTTCCCGCCGCGCCGGCTCCGGACCTTCCCGCAACCCTCGCTTTCGGCCTACGACCTCAGTTCTTGGCTTTCAGCGCCTCCTGCGCCTTCCGCCAGTCGGCCAGGAACCGCTCGATGCCGATGTCGGTCAGCGGGTGCTTCAGCATCTGCTGGTACACCTTGTACGGCGCCGTGGCGATGTGCGCCCCCGCCTTCGCCGCCTCCAGCATGTGCACCGGGTGCCGAATGCTGGCGGCGATAATCTCCGTCGGAATGTCGTGGAGCATGAAAATGTCGACGATGTCCCGCACGAGCTGCAAGCCGTCGAAGCTGATGTCGTCCAGCCGGCCCAGGAACGGGCTGACGTACGTGGCGCCGGCCCGCGCCGCCATCAGCGCCTGGTTGGCCGAAAAGATCAGCGTTACGTTGGTCTTGATGCCCTTGTCCGCCAGCGCCCGCGTCGCCTTCAGGCCTTCCGCCGTCATAGGTACCTTGATGACCACGTTTTCCGCCCACGACGCGTACTCGACGCCTTCGCGAATCATGCCTTCCGCGTCCGTCGAAAGCACTTCCGCGCTGATGGGCCCCGGCACGATGGACGCGATTTCCAGGATGACCTCCTTAAAGTCACGCCCTTCCTTGGCCACCAGCGACGGATTGGTGGTCACGCCGGACAAAATGCCCCACGAGTAGACTTCCTTAATCTCATCGATGTTGGCCGTGTCGATAAAGAACTTCACGACTGCTCCTCCTCCATCGCTTCCGGGCGCCTCGTCACAAGGAAGCCGTCTCGCCCTCCCGGGCGAACAGCTGCTCCGACAGCGCCCGCAAAGCGGCCTCGTCTACGATCCAGCCTTCATCGCCTGCCCGCCCCGGCAGCACGTACACCCGGTACGAGTCCAGTCCCAGGCCGTACGCGAAACGGGCCAGGCGGGCGGTCGTGGTCCAGTCCAGGTCGGTCTGCACGTACGACAGCGCAATCCGCAGCAGCTCCTGCAGCTGCGTCCAGTCGAACTTCGCCCGGGCCTCCCGAACGACGGCTTCCAGCAGCCGCCGCTGCCGCTCTACGCGCCGCGTCTCGTCCTCGAGGTGATCGCCCTTGTAGCGCACGTAGAGCAGCGCTTCCTCGCCCGTCAGGCGGCGAGTGCCGGGCTCCAGCACGAAGACCGCTTCGCCCTCCGCATCACGGTATACGATTTCCGAATCCACTTCCACCGCTACGCCCGACAGTAAATCAATAAGTTCGACAAATCCAGAAAAGTCGATGCGGACCGTATGGTGGATAGGCGCGCCGACAAGCTGCGCCAGCGCCGCTTTCCACTCGGCTTCCGTCGCCCCGGCGTACGCCTCGCCCAAGCGAGCGGCGTCTTCCGCCCAGGGCAGCACGGTGTCCAAGGGCACCGCCAGGGCCGTCACGAGCCGCGCCGCCGGGTTGAACGCAACGACGTAGAGCGCCTCCACGCCGTCCGGGGTGACGCCCATCACCAGCACGTTGACGCTCTCCTCGCTCTCCAGGATCGCGGCTCGCCACTCCGAAATGTAGAAAAACGCCGCGATGCCGATGGCGAGAATGATCAGCCCCAGGATGAGCGCGGTCCGCAGCGCGCCCCGCCGCTGTCTCTCTTCCACTTGCGGATCGATGGGAACTTGCTGCCGTACGTCGTCCGACACCGGTTTCCCTCCCGTCTCCTGCGCGGAGTTCCCGCCGTGGAGACTTCCCGACGCGCGGCGCCGACTCCTGCCGGCAATCACCGCAGCTTCAGGCTCGGCTCGGCGTTCAGCGACAGCGGCGACCGCTCGCCGGCCAGCAGGCGATAGTATCCGGCCGCCGCGATCATGGCCGCGTTGTCGGTGCACAGCGCCGGCGCCGGCCAGTACACCCGCATCTCGCCCAGGCCCGCCGCGTCGCCCAGCTCCCGCGCCGCCTGCGTCATCCGTTCCCGCAGCCGGCTGTTGGAGGCCACGCCCCCCGCCATGATCACGCTGCGCACGCGCTTTTCCGCCGCGGCCCGCATCGTCTTGGCCACCAGCACGTCGACGACGGCTTCCTGGAACGACGCGGCGAAGGCCGCCACGTCAATTTCTTCTCCCCGCTGCCGCGCCCGGTTGAGGAGGTTGAGCGCCGCGGTCTTCAGCCCGCTGAAGCTGAAGTCGTACCCTTCCTCCAGCATGGCCCGCGGCAGCTCGTAGCGGCCGGGATCCTGCCCGCGCGCCAGCCGGTCGATTTCCGGCCCGCCCGGATAGCCCAGCCCCAGCACCCGGGCGATCTTGTCCAGGGCCTCGCCGGCCGCGTCGTCCCGGGTAGAGCCCAATATTTCGTAGCGGCCGTAGTCAGGCACGTACACGAGGGCCGTGTGGCCGCCCGCGACCGTCAGGCACACCAGCGGCGGCTCCAGCTCCGGGTGTGACAAGAAGTTGGCGTAGATGTGGCCTTCGATGTGGTTGACGCCCACGAAGGGCACGTCCAGGGCCAGCGCCAGCGCCTTGGCCGCGGCCAGCCCCACCAGGAGCGATCCCACCAGCCCGGGCCCTTTCGTCACCGCAATTCCGTCGATGTCGGCCAGCGTGACGCCCGCTTGGCGCAGCGCCTCGTCGATGACCGGCAGCATCAGCTCCAGGTGCCGCCGCGACGCCACCTCCGGCACGACGCCTCCGAACTTTTGGTGCACTTCAATCTGCGACGCCACGACGCTGGAGCGGATGATGCGCCCCTGCTCCACCACCGCCGCGGCCGTCTCGTCGCAGCTGGTCTCGATGCCCAAAATGAGCCTTAAGTCCGCCGACGACTCCACCGGACGCAATTCCCTTCCTGCGACCTCGCTACAATTCTTTCCACATGATGAGCGCGTCTTCGTTGTTGTCCTGGTAATACCCGGGGCGGACGCCGACGGCCACGTAGCCCAGGCTGCGATACAGCCGCTGGGCGATGAGATTGGACTGGCGCACCTCCAGCGTCATGCGCTTCACGCCCCGCGCCGCGCACACTTCTTCGATGGCCTCCATCAGCTTGCGGCCGATGCCCTGGCCCCGGTAGTCCGGGTGCACGGCGACGTTGGTAATGTGCCCCTCGTCAAACAAGATCCAGGCACCGATGTACCCGACCACCAGCGCCGGGCTCCACGGGAAGGGCCCCTTCTTCGCCGGATCGCGCGCCACCAGGTAGTACGCCTTCTCGTTGTTGAGCAACTCCGACAAGAACGCGGCGCGCGACCACGGCGTCGGAAACGACAGCTTCTCCACTTCCAGCACGGCGCCGATGTCCCGGACGCGCATGGGCTCAATCACGACGGAGATGGCCTTCTGCTGCGAGCTCCCCATTTCCGCTCAGCCTCCGATTCGCGCAGGTACGCCGGCGCCAGCCGCATGGGGTCGTCCCGCTCGCCCCGGGCGAGGCGCGCCGCGCCCAGCATGGCCACGGCGCCCGTCCGCAGCAGCTCAAAACCCGGCGCCGGTCGCCGCGCCCGCTCGCCCAGCGCCTGCACAATGTCGTCCCAGTACAGGGGCACGCCGTCGCCGCAGAACATCACCGCTCCGTTCATCCAGTCCCCTTCCATGCCCGCCGGCGTTGCCGCGGCCGCTTCCTCCCGCCAGCGACCGTCCGCCAGCTTCCCGAACCAGTCGCGAGCGGGCCGCAAGGCCGGCGCCGCCACCGCCACCGGCTCCGGCCCCCGCACGTCGTACAGCCCCGTAAACACGTTGCCGTTGCGGGCGTCCATGATCGGGCACGCCAGCGGCGTCGCGCCGCTGGCTTGGTACGCCAGCGCCTCCAGCGTCAACACGCCGACAACGGGCACTCGCCAGGCGTAGCTGAACGCCTTGGCCGTCATAACGCCGATGCGCAGGCCCGTAAAGGATCCCGGCCCCAGCGCCACCGCGACGCCGTCGGGCCGCCTCCCCGGACCAAGGCCGGCGTCCTGAAGCACCCGCTCCACCGCGGGCAGCAGCCGCTCCGAATGGGTAGTGCGCTGCACGTCCAGCACGTACTCGCCTAAGAGCCGCCCGTCTTCCACCAGCGCGACGCCGCCCGTCGCGGTGGACGTGTCAAGCGCGAGCACCAGCACCGCCCGCGCCCTCCTTTCCCCAGGCTGCGGCCAGCTGCTCCACCCACGCGACCGGCCGCGCGCCCAGCGGCCAAAAGGCGATGCGCCGCATGGTGTCGTCCTGCCGGCCGCCGGCGCCCGGGTCTCTGCCTGCATCCCCCGGCTCGTCCGCTCGCTCGATGCGGATCTCCAGCCGCTCCGCGGGCAGCTGGCTGCGGAAGCGCCCGCCCCACTCGATGACCGACACGCCCAGGCCCGCGAAGTATTCCTCGACGCCCAGGTCGAGGAACTCCAGCGGGTCGTTCAGCCGGTACACGTCGAAGTGATACAAAGGCACAGCTCCTTCGTACTCGTGGATGAGCGTGAAAGTCGGGCTGCTGACTTCGTCGGGATCGATGCCGAGCCCTTCCGCCAGGCCTTTGACGAAGGTCGTCTTGCCCGCGCCCAGGTCGCCCTCCAGCACGATGACCGCGTCCGGCGCCACGATCTTGCCCAGCAGCGCCGCCAGGCGCCGCGTCGCCGCCTCGTCCCGGACGACGACGGCCCAGGCCGGCGCCGCCTGCCGCTCATCCGCCATGGCCGCCACCTCCCGGGCGCATTACAAGGCGCTGTAGGCCAGCGTGACCATGGCCCGGAACGCCTTGAAGCCCACCAGATAGTCGTCGTGGCGGAAGCGCACCGTCACGCCGTCCACCCGCTCCGCGCCCGGTATGAGCGTGGCGTAGTGCGCCATCATGCTGTTCAGGAAGCGAATCTCCCACTCGACCGGCGCGCTGAACTTCAGCGGCTGCGGCTTGTCGGGCTTCGTCAGAGCCTCCTTTACCGCCTCGCGGATGCGCTGCCGCGCCACCTCCGGATGCAGCGAGTTGGCCGCCACCCGGCCGATGCCTTGCTTGACCGCCACCGTCACCAGCCGGTCGCCCAGCAGCGCCTTGGCCTCCTCCACCGCCGCCTGGTCGCCCGCCACGCAGACGACGGGGACGCCGAAATAGCCGCACACGCCGGCGTTGATGCCGATCTCGCCGACGCGAACGCCGTTGATGCGCACTTCCGCCACCGTCGAAGACGAATACGTGTGGTCCAGCACGCCGTCCTTCGTGCCCATGGCCGAGTGATACCCGACGAAGACGACGCCGTCGAACGTCTCGTCCACGCCGTCCACCATGCTCAGCGGCCGCCCGCTGCCGCTGACCAGCCGCGCCTCGGGCCGCAGCTCGTCGGGAATCAGATTGATCATCGTGTTGTGCGAGTCGCCCACCACGATTTCGGTGGCGCCGGCCGCCAGCGCGCCCTCGATGGCCGCGTTGGCTTCGCCCGTCATCAGGCGGCGGGTAATCATGCGGTGCTCCGGCTCGTCCTGCTTCCAGCTGACGATGCCGGCGATGCCTTCCATGTCGACGGAAATGTAAACTTTCATCCGGGTTCCTCCTCGGTTGCCGAGCCTGTCCGCGCCGCTCAGGCGGTCCAGCGGGCGATAAGGCGAGCCACCTCGTCCACGGGCAGCGCCTCCCGCACGTGGCCGTCGCGGCCGACGACGGTGTGAGCTTGAAACATAGAATTCAGCACCGCTTCTTCCGTGGCCTCCCCGGCGGCCGCCAGCAAGTCCGCCATGAGCGGGTGATCGTCCGGCACGAGCTGCACCGGATCAAAGGGCAACACCGGCACGCCGGCGGCCGGGCGCTCTTGGGGAGCGGCGAAGGTGTGGGCGATACGGTAAGCGGTGGAGAAGGCGATGACAAAGTCGCCGCTGCCGTGGTGCAGGCGGCCGCCGCAGCGCACGATGCCGACCACCGCTCGCTCGGCCACGCGCCGCAGCTGCCGCGCATCCAGCGGCGCGTCGGTGGCCAGAACGACGACCACCGAGCCGGCCCCGTCCGGCTGCGGCGACGGCGGCCGCAGGAAGCGCCCCACGGGCCAGCCGCCCACGGTCAAATCTTCCGGGGCGCCGAAGTTGCTCAGCACCAGCGCGCCGAGAACGTAGTAGTCCCGGGGACGGATCGCCGCGGCGCCGCCACCACCCGCGTCGTCCTGCAAGCGCACGCCGCCGTCCTCGGCGGCGTCTTCCCAGCGCGCGCCGTCGCGGCCGGCCAGCACCCCGGGACGCCGGACGAGTCGAGACGCGGTGCCGATGCCGCCTTTCCAGCCGAAGGCCGACATGCCCGTCCCCGCGCCCACGGCGCCTTCCGCGACCGGTCCCCCCGCCAGGGCCGCGCGCAGCGCTTCAGCCACGTGCTTGGCGCCCACGTGCCGCCCCTGGATGTCGTTCAAGTACCCGTCGTTGCACTCGGCGACGACAGGATTGACTGTACTGGTGGTAATGCCGATTTCTCGGTTGGCGGCCAGCATGTGGTCGATGAGCGCGTCGGCCACCCGGCCCACGTTCAGCGTGTTGGTGAGCAAAATGGGCGTTTCCAGGACGCCGCACTCCATCACCTGCACGAGTCCCGTCGCTTTGCCGAAGCCGTTGATGACGTGCACCGCGGCCGGCACCTTCTCGGCGAAGACGTTGCCCCCGTGAGGCAAGATGGCCGTCACGCCGGTCCGGACGGGTCCGCGACCCGGTAAGAGCGGCCCTTCGCCCTCGATGATGGTGCTGTGACCGACGCGCACGCCCGGCACGTCGGTGATGGCGTTTTGCGGCCCGCGCGGCAGCCGGCCCAGGAATAGGCCGGGCACTTCGTGCGCCCGCGGGCGGGCGCCGACGCCAGGCGCCGTACGCCCTAGCTTGCCCGCCTCCATACGGTTCACTCCCGCCGCTTGCCCGTGGCTTTCCCGCACCGCCGGCTCCGAGTCAGCGGTGGGCCGAACCTTTCGGGTTCTTCGCCGCCCGGGCCGCGGCCGCCTCCACGAACGCCGAGAACAGCACCCGGTGCGTTGGGTCGCGGGAGACCATCAGCTCCGGATGCCACTGCACGCCTACCACGAAAGGCCCTTCGACGCGCTCGATGGCTTCCACGACGCCGTCGGGCGCCTTGGCCGTGGCCCGAAAGCCGGGCGCGACGTTTTTGACGGCTTGGTGATGGAAGCTGTTGACCCGCAGCGACGTCGTGCCGAACAGGCGCGCCAGCCGGCTGTCCGGCTCCAGCCGAATCCCGTGGCTGGCCGCCCAGCGCGGCCCTTCTTGCCGGTGCTTCAGCGATCCCGGGATTTGGCTCGGAATGTCCTGGTATAGCGTGCCGCCCGCGGCCACGTTGAGGACCTGCACGCCGCGGCAGATGGCCAAAATGGGCAAGCCCCGCTCCAGCGCCATCTTGGCCGCCGTTACGTCCAGCGCATCCCAGTCCGGATCAAATTCGCCCATGCCCCGCAATGGCTCTTCGCCGTACAAGTGCGGGTCCACGTCGTTGCCGCCGGGCAAATAGAGCCCGTCCACCAAGTCCAGCGCAGCCGCGAGCTTGTCTTCATCACCCGCGTTCGGAATCAAAACCGGCACGCCGCCGGCCTCGGCCACGGCGTGGATGTTGGCCGTGAGCACGTAATAACGGTCCTCCACATCCCGCGTCATGTGACCGCATGTGATGCCGATGACTGGCTGCAATGCTATCCCTGCCTTCTTTATCCTAGCCGGCCTCCAGAGCGCGTACTCGTGCCACCGGCGCTACCGCTAAGCGTTCTAGGAAGACACGAAGCCTCCTGCCTCTCCCATTTTACGCCAATCGTCCCCGCCGCTCCCGGCGCCTCTATGGCGTTTTCCGAAGTTTTTCTTGAAACGCGCCGCGCTTGCCAGGCTGCGAGTACGTAATGCCCTGAATTGGACGACGACGTTGCGGTTTATTGTACTTTTTGCATGGTTGGTGTACCATAGTCTTACTCTTCGCACTTATGTTTGCCTATTGCGCGTAATGGGAGGTGACACGCATGCAGAGACGTACGCCATCCCCGCTTCGCACCGCAGCCTGGCCCCGGCTTCTCGGAAAACGAGTTCGCGAGCTGCGCCGTCGCCGAGGGCTCACGCAAGCCCAGCTGGGCGCCCCGGCGCTGACGAAAGGATTCATTAGTCAAATTGAAAACGGCTATGCTACCGCGTCCGTCGACTCCCTCTTCCACATCGCCGCAAGGCTGGACGTACGCCCGGCCGAGTTGCTCGCTCTAGCCGACCCAGAGCATATTACGCTCGCGCTCCTCGACGTGGCCGATGCGGCCGTCGTGCTTCAGGGGCCGGAATACGCGTGCCGAATCTTGGCGAAACTACCCGAGCTGCTGGACAAGCCGGGGGTTTTGCCATCCGAGGTCGTTCTCGACGTCGTGGCTACGCCGGGCGCCGTTGCGCGCTATGGACGCTTTGAGGCTCTCGTTGCACTCAAAGAAGGACAGACCACCCGTGCCGTGGAGCTCCTCACGAGCGCTCTGAGTTCCACCTCGCGAGCCGATCAGGATCTCACTCGCTACTGGCTCGGCGAGGCATACCGGCGAGCCGGGCGAATTCGAGACGCAATTCGCACATGGGAAACGCTGCTCCACGAGACAGCGTGCCCTCTCGTCCGGCACGCGACCGCCCAACGCCTCGCGTGCCTCTGCGAGTCGCTCGGCGATTTCGTCGAAGCGAACCGTCTGCGACGCGGATTGAACGGCTTCTTCCCGTACGGTGCGGGCACGGAACGAGACCCAGCATTCCTTGCCGAATACTTGTGGACCCTGGCGACGCTCGCTCTCGACTCCGGCCATCTGTGGGCCGCCTCCGCCTATGCCCGCCCGATCCCTCTCGTCGCGGCCCCGGCGATCCGCTGGGAAGCAACTCCTTGAGGTCGACGACAAGCAGCAGCGAAAGCAAATGAAAAAAGAGCCTCCGGCTTCTCGCCGGAGGCTCTTGCTTATTTCGTTTCCGGCCAACGGGCTTAGAAGTCGATGCTGTAGACGACCTTCAGCAGGTCTTCTTCCTTGTTCGGCTCCTCAGACCGCTCAGCGGTGACCGTGATGCTGGAGTTGTCGCTGATGGCGTACTCCACGTCCAAGCCGTAGGTGGTCTGATCCTTCTTAATCATTTCTTTCGAGAAGTACGGACGGAGCGTGACCTTCTCGGTCAGGCCCAGCTTGGCTTCGGCCGAAATATCATTCTTCGAGCCTTCCAGCTTGATGCTGGCCCGAGCGACGAAGTTGTCGGCCGTCGCGAAGACGCCCTTCAGCTCGATGGTCGGATCAGCCGCGGACTCCTTGGAGGTGTAGAACACACCGAACGCAGGAGCCACGTTGTCCGCCCAGTAGTCATCGCTGAACAGGTCGCCGAACGCCACGTTGTTCTCGGAACCACGATACACGAACGAAGAGCTGATCGTGGTGTCCTCTTCAGCGATCGAGGCCTTGGCCTGGAGCAGGCCCTCCGTGAACGTGCCGCCCACGTAGTAGCCCTTGGTGGCGTTGCCGACCTTCTCGGTGGCATACCGAACGTCGACGCTCAGCTGCTCCGTCGGCTTGATCGTAGCGCCAACGGCGGTCTTGAAGGTATCGTTGAACGAGCCGAACAGCACCTGGGCGCTGCTGATGAGGTCACCAAACGAAGTGGTGACGTAGCCGGCGTAGTTGCTTTTCTCCAGGTCTTTCAGGTTGAGCTCCGCACCGGCGCCAATGGTGAAGTTGTCCACGGACGTCTGCGCGCGCACCTTCAACAAGTCGCTGCCGCTGACAAGCTGCGTGGCGATGGCGATGCCGCCTAGGTCCGCGCTCACGCGAATCTGGTCAAGGGGATTCTTGTCCTCGTCGGACGGATTGCTGTTCTGGCGAATCGCCGCGAACGGCGTATCGATATTGCCCAGGCTGTAGTTGCGGGCGATGGTAGCGGTGAAGCCTTCGCCGTTGAAGATACCGCGGTACCGGTTGATGGCGATGTTCACGGAATCCGTATCCTTGGGGTCCCACGTGGCGCGCACGCGCACGTCAACCTGCCAAGTCTCGCCCTTCTCGGCGATGTCCATATCCGTCCGGAACGAAGGCGTGATCGTGAACGAGCCCGTGAAGCCGTCCTCCGACTCGGCCGTCACGCTGATGTTGCCGGAGAAGCTCGGCGTAGCCGCAAACGCAGCACCCGTGATCACGAACACGAGCACGAGCGCCAAAGCAAGAGACTTACGCATGTGGAAAATCCCCCTCAGTTGTTGTGTTTTTTCGTTGCCTGGACCGGCGTCCGTCGGGGGGACTTCCCGGATGAAAGTGTCCTTGTTTCCTTTCATCCTCGTCCACCGTCGGGAAGCCGTGACCACGTCCGCACCAACCGCGGCCACCTCGGGGTGCACCTCCTTCCCTGCCAAGGGTTGGCCGGAACGTGATCGTCCAGGGCATGCTCGAAGCATGCTAACACGTCTATTCTGCCTTCCGGAAGTTTCTCCTTCTTTTTCCTGAGGAAAAAGCGAGGATTTTTTCTCACTCGTAGCTGAGCGCCTGCACGGGGTCCAGGCGGGCGGCTTTGGCCGCCGGATAAATGCCGAAGAAAAGGCCCACGGCCGTGGCGAAGCCCAGCGCGACGGCCACCGACTCCATGCTGACGACGCCGTTCCAGCCGCCGAAGTACCCGATGACTTTCGCGCCCGCCCAGCCGAGCCCGAGGCCTATCACGCCGCCGAGCGCCGACAACGTCACCGCCTCGACGAGGAACTGCAGCAGAATCGTCCTGCGCTTGGCCCCCAGCGCCTTGCGAATGCCGATTTCGCGCGTCCGCTCCGTCACCGATACGAGCATGATGTTCATAATTCCTATACCGCCCACCAGCAGCGAGATGCTGGCGATGCCGCCCAGCGCCAGCGACAGCGTTTGCGTCACTTCATTCACCGTGGCCAGCATCTGGTCCTGGCTCGTAATGCGGAAGCGCCGCGAGTCGCCCAGGCGCCGGGTGAGGAAGAAGTTCAGCTGCTCCACCGCTTCGCTGGCATGTTCCGAGGAGATGGCTTGGGCCGCGAACGACGACACGGTGCGGGTCTTGGCCACCCGCTCCATCATAGTCGTGACGGGGATGTACATTTGGGAGTCGAAGTCGCCCAGCAGCGCTTGGCCGCGGGGCTCCATGACGCCGACGACGCGAAAGAGGATGCGCCGGCCGCCGACGACGGCGACGACTTCCTGGCCGATGGGGTTCTCATTCTCGAACAAGTCTTCCGCCAGCGCCGACCCGAGTACCGCCACGTGCAGCCCTTCTTCCACGTCCCAGTCGGTGATGAACCGGCCCGCCGCTACGCGGTAGTTCATCACTTCTTCGTACGGCGGCGTGACGCCCACCACCGTCGCGTTGACGTTCACCCCGCCGGCCACCAGCAGCGCCCGGCCGGTGACGACCGGTACCACGTTCTGCACGTAGGGCACGATGCGCTCCAGGTCTTCGGCCATCGCCAGGGAAAAGACGCTCTGCGGGTCCTGCTGCACCCGGCCCGCCGTACCCCGGGCCGCGGCCGGACTGATGACGATGAGATTCGTACCGAGCGCGTTGATGTTTTCGATAACCCGCTGCCGGCCGCCGGTGCCTATCGACACGACGCTCACCACGGCGGCCACGCCGATGATGATACCGAGCATGGACAAGAGGCTGCGCAGCGCATTGACGCGCAAGCTTTGCAGCGCCGTGCGCAAAGTCTCCAGCAGGCTCACGCTCTCGCCTCCGCCTCCCGGCGGCTGCGGTTCGCCACCTCTTCCTCGCCCGCGATGAGCCCGTCGCGCAGGTAAATGATGCGCCGGGCGTACCGGGCCACTTCGGGGTCGTGGGTGACGACCACGATGGTATGCCCCGCCTCGTTGAGCTTTGCCAGCAGTTCCATGATTTCCGCGCCGGTCTTCGTATCCAAGGCGCCCGTAGGCTCGTCGGCCAGCACCACCGACGGATCGTTGACCAGCGCCCGGGCGATGGCGACACGCTGCTTCTGGCCGCCCGACAGTTCATTGGGCTTGTGGTGCATCCGATCTTTCAGACCCACCAGCTCCAGCAGCGCCATGGCCTTCTCGCGGCGCGTTTTCTTCGGCATGCCCGCGTACAGCAGCGGCAGCTCCACGTTGTCCAAGGCCGTCAGGCGCGGCAGTAGGTTGAACTGCTGGAAGACGAAGCCGATTTTCTTGTTGCGCAGTTCGGCCAGGCGGTTGTCGGACGCCCGGGTCACGTCCTCGCCGTCGAGGAGAACGCGCCCCGTGGTCGGCTTATCCAGGCAGCCCATGATATGCATCAGCGTCGACTTGCCCGAGCCGGAGGGTCCCATAATGGCCACCATTTCCCCGGACGCAATGGAAAAGGACACGCCGCGCAGCGCATGCACCTGCACGGCGCCCATGTTGTAGACCTTCGTCAGGTTTTGGGCCACGAACGTCGGCGTCACGTGCGCGCCTCCTTCAGCGGCCAAAAGGCAGGCCGATGCCAGGCACCTGCACGCCCCGGAAGCCGCCGCCCGCGCCGCCGCCTGTCCGCCCGGCCCCCGAAACCGGCAACGAGCCGCCGCGGTAGTTGAGCGCCACCACCTGATCGCCCACTTCCAGGCCGGACACAATCTCGACCCAGACCCCGTCGGACAAGCCCGTCTCCACCGGCACCCGGACGGTCTCGCCGTCCACCACTTTCGTCACCGTGCGCAGGCCGCCTTCCTCGTAGATGGCCTCCACCGGCACCACCGGCACGCCACGCTTCTCAGTCACGATGATGTTCACGGTGGCCGTGTAGCCGGAACGCAAGAAGTCGTCCACTTCCGTGAACCGCACCGTCACCGGCACCGTGACCAGGTTGCCTGACGTGTTGGCCACCAAGCTCACGTGCTCCACGACGCCCGGCCACATGCGGCTAGGATCCGCGTCCAGGCGGATTTCGACCCGCTGGCCCTCCTTCACGCGAGCGATGTCCAGTTCATCCACCGCGACGCGCACGAGGAACGACGAGTCGTCCACCAGCTGCACGACCAGATCGTTGTTGCCCACGGTCTGTCCGGGCTCCACGCCGACCTCGGTGACGACGCCGGCGAAGGGCGCCCGCAAGTACGTCTGCTGCAGCGCGTCCCACGCCAGCTCCATGTCGATCTCCCGTTCTCGGACCGTGTTGGGCGCGGCGTCGATGAGGGCGATTTCGTACGCGTTGCGGGCACGAATGTAGGCCAGCTCCTGCTCCCGGTTGTCCAGCGTGGCCAGCAGCTGCCCCGCCTCGACGCGGTCGCCCACCTGCACGTGCACTTCCTTTACCCGTCCCGAGCGGCCGAAGCTCAGGTTCACCTGCCGGGCCGGCTGCACCTGGCCCGTTGCGGTGACGGTTTGCACGATGTCGCGGCGTTGAACGGGAATGGTGGTCATGACGCTCATGGCGGCCTGGCGCGTCGCCGCGCCCACGCGACCCGCGGCCATCCGAGCGCGCCAGGCGTAGACGCCCGCGCCCGCCGCCGCGATGACCAAAGCGATGATGACGAACAGCAACCAGCGTCTCCGCTTCATCGCCACACCTCCCCGCCGGCGGCCGCGCCTAAGAGCTGCTCCCACGGCACCGGCCCCTGGAGCCGCTGCAACTCAATCCAGCGCGCTTGGTACCGCTGCACGGCCTCTAGGTACGAGAGCTCCGCCCGCACCACGTTGCGGCGGGCCCGCTCCACGTCGTCTTGGCCCGCCGCCGCCACGGCCAGCTCCGCCTGGCGCAGCACCGCCGCCATCTCCAGCTCCGCCCGGCGCAAGTCCAGCGACGCGATTTCCACGTCGCGCCGCGCATCTTCGAGCTGCACGAACAAGTCCGCCACCCGCGACCGCACGTCCTGCTCCGCCTGGGCCAGCTGCTCCCGCGCCCGTTCCACCGCTTCCTCCCGCGCCTGCAGCGCCAGGCGGCGCTGCCCGGCGTCGTACAGCGGGTAGCTGATGCTGACGTCCACCCGGAAGACGCTGCGGGACGGCGTCTGCGAATTCGGAGGCCCCTGCTCGTCAACGGCGCCGCGGGGCGTGTATGTCGCACTCAACTGCGCCGTCAGCCCCGAGCGCTCGCGCTCGGCCGCGAGCTGCATCTCCGCCGTCTCGACAGACTGCCGCCGCTCCCATACCGTCAGGCTGTTGGCCACGGCCCGCTCCACCGCCGCTTCCGGATCGCCCGGATCGGGCATGGCCGTCACCGCCAGCACGTCTTCAAATTCATATGCGAACGCGTCGTCCAGGCCCAGCATGTCGCCCAGCTCCCGCCGGCGCGCCTGCCAGGCGCGCTCGGCGCTGAGACGCTCCTGCTCGGCCCGCAGCAAATCCACCTGTGCGGCCAAGTACTCGGCCTCGGTCATTATCCCCAGCGCCATTTGCCGCTGGGCCAGTTCCCACGACGCGACGGCGTCGGCGTAGGCGGCCTCGGCCAGCCGCAGCCGCGCCGCCGCGATTTGCTCCGCCTGCATGGCCGCCAGTACCGCGGCCCGCACCTCGTCCCGCCGCTGCTCCAGCTCCCGCCGGGCCGCCTCCAGCGACTGCCGCGCCTGCCGCAGCGCCTGCGCGTCGCCGTCCAGCTCGGGCGAACGGAACAAGGGATACTGAACCTGCACCGAACCCCGCCAGTTGTTGCTGGAGCTCGGCGAAGAAAGGCTAGGCGACGTGGCCTGCAAGGTGATGGTGACGCCCGCAGGCAGTTTCACGCTCGCGCTCAGCGATGCCGACGGGCTCGGCCAGCGCCAGTCGCCTTCCGGGTCCACGCTGGCCGAAAGCCCCCCGATCGACAAGTTCACCACCGGGGCGTAGGCATTCTCCCGCTGCTGCAGCTCGCGCTCCAGCGCCGCCAGGTTCCGGCGGGCCTCCACCATCCGCGGGTGATGCTCCTCGGCCAGCGCCCACGCCTCGTGCAGGCTGAGATACCGCGGGGCCGCGGCGGCGCCCGCGCCGGCCAGCCAAGCCGCCGCCAGCGCCAGCAGCGCCGCGGTCAGCTTTCGCACCGCCCGAACTCGCCTCATTGCGCCGCAAACTCCTCATCCTGCTCGAAGGGGTAGCCGATCAAGTTGAGCAAGTCCAGCCGGGCCCGCATGTAGCTGAACACCGAGTCGCGGTACGACTGCTCCGCGTTGATCCGGTCCAGCTGCGCCTGCTCCCACTCGGTATCCGTCGTGAGGCCCAGCTCGTACTGGCGCCGCGCCACTTCAAACGAAGCCAGCGCCAGCTCGTACTCCACCTTGGCCGACTCCAGCCGCCGGGCCGCATCCATCAAGCTGTGGTAGGCGTTGGCCACGCTGTTGCGAAAGCTACGGTCGGCCTTCAGGGCGTTCAGCTGGGTGATGCGGAAATTGTTTTCCGCCTTCTGCAGCTGCAGAGGCGCAGGATCCTGGGCGCGCAGCGCCTCCAGGTCCATCTCCGCGATGCGCAGGTTCGTCTCCCGCTCCCAGACGCTGAAGCTGTGTTTGAGCGCGTACACCAGCGTCTCCTCCAGCGTCCAGTCGAACGGAATCGCCACCGGCTCGTCCACCGGCACCAGCGTCACGCCCTCGGGCAGCCCGAGCCGCAGCCGCAGCGCTTCCTCCCGGTTGCGGTACGTGCGCTCCGCGTTTTCGGCCGCCAATTCAGCCGCGGCGACGCGGTTTTGCTCGCGCAGCTCCTCGGACGGATGCCGCTCGCCGATGGCCACCATCTGGCGGACGATCTCCAGCTGCCGCCGGGCCAGCTCCGCCTGCCGGCGGGCCACCTCCGCCTGCACGGCCGCCTGCTTAAGCTCGAAGTATTCCTGCACGACGTTGAGCACCAGCGACCGGCGGCTCGACAAGTAGTTGTTTTCCGCCCGGCGCTCCTGCAGCTCCCGCTGTAGCTCCTCATACTGAGTGAGCGGGCCGCTGGCCCGGGCGATCATGTTGTCGATGCGGGCGTTCTCCCACGTCAAGCGAGCGATTTCGTGGTCCACGTCGTGCTCGAACGCCAGTCGCACCGCTTCGGCCAGCGTCAGCTCGATGACTTGACCCGGCTCACCGCCCGCCTCCTGCGCAGCCGCCTGCCAAGCCCCCGAAACGAAAGCGGCGCCCACGATGAGCGCCGCCGTCAGCCAAGCAAGAAGGCCAAGACGGCGAGCGGCCGCCTGGTGGAACTCCGTCGCGTTGCCCATGGCTCTCGGCTCCCTTTCGACAAATTTAGAGATCCTCGAGGCTTACCAGCATCCGTTGCGCTTCCCCGACGCTCACGTCGCCGACGACGAAAAAGCGGTGCCCGTTGCGCACCACGCTGACGACTGTGGCCTCACCCTGCCGCAGGATGATCGGCACGCCCGGGCGGGGCCGGAACAGGCCGTCCTCCGGCAGCTGGAACATCGACAACACCGTGGCGCCGTTGAAGAACTGCCAGTGCACCGCCGGCAGGCCGTTGATTTCGATCACGCGGCCGCCCACCAAGGCGTAGCCCGCCGGCAGGTACGTCGGCAGCGCCGCCGGGAACGGCGCCTCGGAGCGGACGCCGTACACGATGACGCGCTGCCGCCACTCCTGCGCGTTCGTCAGCACCTCGACGCCTTCGGGCACTTCGAACTCGAAGACGTCGTCGCCCAAGGCGGCGTCCAG
The DNA here is from genome assembly GCA_017577945.1 of Bacillota bacterium. Classification (NCBI taxonomy): domain Bacteria; kingdom Bacillati; phylum Bacillota; species Bacillota bacterium. The sequence goes on along the minus strand of PKQS01000013.1, from coordinate 83,461 downwards.
TTCCACGTCGGTGCGTATGATGAGCGCCGCCGGCTCCCCGTCGGGGCCGAAGTGCTCCTCCATCCACGGGAAGGAGTTCTCGCGGTCAATCCACCAGCGGCTGCAGCCTCCCGGCCGGCACCATTCGATGACGTGCATCCGCCGCCCGCCCGGCCCGGTCAGCTCCCGCTTAGACCATTCCTCGCGGGAAGGGGAGGGCCGGCGTGGCGCGCCTTCGTCGTCAAAGGGTAGTCTTTCGAGAGGCAAACCGGGACGGCTAACCCTGATGTGAAGCAGATAGGGGAAACGAGAATCGAAGAACCATTGGCCCCGTTCGTTCCAAAGGAACACGCGCCAGCCGCGGCCGTCTTCTTCCTCGACCCTGAGCCTGTCGGGCGGCCGCCACCAAATGCGCCGTTCAATGGTTTCCGGTTTGTCCTTCCGGAAGAGCGTGCGCATTTCGCGATAGCGGATGGGCCGCTCCCAGCGAGCCGCGAACGACCGCCGCACGATCTTCTCCGGTTCCGCGGCGGCCTCGTCCTCCTCTCCGGCCGCCTCCGGGGCCTCGTCCACGCCCGGCGTCACGCCGGCCGGTGCCTCGGCCGCCGCCTGTGCCGTCTCCGCCGGTGCAGCCGCGTCATCCGCCTGCGCCAGCGCCGGCACCGCGAACAGCAACAGCGCGAACAAGAAGGAGAGCGAAGCCAGTGCGAACCGAACCTTCCTCATTCCTTATCGCTCCCACTCCCACGACCATTGCCATTCGGGCCAGTCATCTACGCCCGCCTCCAGCAGCCACGCCTGGCGGCTGTGTTCCGTCACGACCGCGTCCACCGTAGAGGCCAGGGCCGACGGCCGGCCGGGCAGCTCGCCGCCTAGCCAGGCCACGGCGGCCACCGCCGCGGCGGCCACGGTGCCGATGAGGCCGCCCAGCAGCGCCCCCTGAACGAACCGCCTCCTGCGCTGGCGACGCAGCCTTTGCGCTTCCCGGAACCGCACTTGCCCCACGATGTCGGCCACCTGCCGCCGCACGTCGGCGGGGGCCAGCCACGGCGCCGATTCGCGCAGCATCGCCTTCAGCGCCCGCAACGCCTCCACCTCGGACCGGCAGTGCTCGCACGCGGCCAAATGCCGCTGCACCTCCCGGCGCGCCGCCTCATCCAGCTCGCCGTCCACGTAAGCATCCAGCCGCTCCGGAGAACAGCGCACCCCCGTCCCTCCTTCCCTCACGCCGGCGGCGCCCCGCCGGCCCGGTGCTGCCGCTCCTTCGCGACCAGCAGCGCCTCGAACTCGCCGGGCCACATTTCCTGCAGCAGCCGCTTCAGCTCGCGCCGCGCGTAGTACAGGCGGGAACGGACGGTGCCCAGCGAGCAGCCGACGATGTCCTTGATCTCTTCGTAGCGAAAGCCGTGCACGTCGTGCAGCACCAGCACCGCCCGGTGCTTGTCCGACAGGCGCATCAGGGCTTGCTGCAGCTTCGCGTGCAAGTCCAGCGCCTCGGCTTGCGCCTGCGGGTCCGCGCCGGCGCTGTCTTCCGCCGCCAGCCACTCCAGTGGCGCGGCCTCCTCGGACCCCGCCGTCCCGTCCAGCGACAGCGACCGCTCCCGCTCCCGCCGCTGCCGGCGCCGGTAGTCGAGGCAGGTGTTGTGGGTGATCCGGTACAGCCACGTGGTGAACGACGCGTCGCCGCGGTACGACGGCAACGCCCGGTACACGCGCAGGAACACGTCCTGCGCCACATCTTCGGCCGCCTCGGCGCCCACCATGCGGCAGGCGAAGGCATACACCTGCCCGTAATGCTGCGTGACCAGGGCCTCGAACGCGCGGACGTCGCCCGTCAGCGTGCGCTCAATGAGCGCCTCCGTGGCATCCCCGGGCCGGAGCCCGGCTTCGCGCCGCTTGCGCACTGCCGTCCTCCTCGCGTGTGCTCTCAAGAATTTAAGACCTTGCGTCCGGGGAAAAAGTTCAACGCCTGCGGGGAGAAATCCGGGAGGGAAAAAAGAAAACGCGAAGTCCCGGCGAAGAAAAAGAAACGCAAAGCCCCGCGGAGCGGACTTCCGCGGGGCTTTGCCCGTGTCGGAGACGGCGGTGCGCCGGGGAGGCGCACCGCCGTTTTTCGCTGGCTTAGAAGCTCACCTTGAGGCCGCCGTGGAGGCTGGCGCCGTCAACGGAGCTGTATTCGGCACCGAGGCTGATGCCGTTGGGTGCGGTGTAGGTGGCGCCGACTTCGTAGTCGATGTCGGTGCCTTCCGCCGTGAGCTTGGCGTTGAGGCCCACGCCCGGCAGGTACGGAATCAGGTCCGTGGTCGTGCTGGCCGTGACCTCATGCCGGATCGGCTGGCCCTGCTTCACCGTCGCCGCGTACTTGGCGTCGATGGCATGGCCTTCGAAGTCGAACGTCCGGGCCGCGCTCAGCGTGGCGGTCTGCGTCGGCTGGTCATACTCGGCGCCCAGGACGAAGCCCTGGTACTCCGTCTCCACACCGACGTTGAAGCCGCTCGCCCGGCTCTCGCTGCTGAACGGCACGATGTTCTCGCCGTCCATGCGAGCGTACATCGGGCTGAAGCCAGCCTGCATCTGCCGGTAGCCGGCCTTCAAGGTGACGTCCTCCGCGATGTCCATCGCGGCGCCGACCTTGAACGCGGAGCGCTGCTCGGCGTCCAGCGCCAGCGTGCCTTCGACGTCGATGCCGTTCACGTTGGTGCCGGCGCTCAACGCCGCGTTGAAGTCGCCGCCCCGGTAGACCAGCATGCCTTCGAGGTCGATACCCTCAACCTCCGAGGCAAGCCGGATGCCCATCGGGTTCTGAGCGCCGTCCCAAGCGTAGAACACGTCGGCGTCGGCGACCATGAGGTCGATGCCCTCCACCGCGACGGCCCGCTTGGTGCCCAGGCGGCCGACCCAGTCGTTCCAGTTGATGGTCACGTCGCCGACCGTGGTGGTGACTTCCGGACCATCCTGCCAGAACGCACCGGTCGTCTGGAGCCAGACCTTGTTCAGCACCGGCGACATGGCGCCGTGGCTGCCGGAGGCGAAGTCCCCGGTCGGCTGGCCGTCACCGTCGATCGAGTCCGGAGACGTCACGAACTCGATGCCCAGGCGGACCTGGTCGCCAACCTGGAGGCTGGGCGACAGCTCGATGCCCGTCTTGCCCGTCAGGCCCCAACGTCCCGACGCGTCCTGCGCGTACTCGAAGCGAGTTTCCACGGTGCCGGACACCTCGACGGGCGCGGCGGAAACCATGGGCGCCGCCAGCGCCAGCACGAGGGCCGAGGTCAAAAGAACAGCTGCTTTCTTCATGCGTATCCCCCTTGTTGGTTGCTGCGATGATGCTGCGACGTTGTATCGTCCGACGATGGCTGCGTCGTCTGCTGCAGCGTGTGCGTGTCGGGGGAAGCGCGGCATGGCCGAGTATCCATGTTGCCTCGCCCAGCACCTTGCGCTCCCCGCTGGCTGCGACGTGTGCAGCGTCGTCTAATTGCCTGCTCCCGCCTTCACCGGCGTTGCGGGGGATGCACCTCCTTTCCAGGCCGCGTGCGAGGCGTTTCCGGAGTCAGGCAAACTTGTTGCGCAAGTCAGCCGGTCCCGCCCGCCGCAAGGCCCGTCAGCCAACAAAAAAGGGCTGCGCCTTGCGGCGAGCCCTCCTTGACCTGTTTCGGACCTTTCAGTGGCCTCTTTGGGCCGTCTCAGTCCGCCGGGCCGGCGATTCCGTCGCCCGCCCGGAACAAGCACTCCAATCTGCTATCCAATTGTCATGGTGCGTCGGCGAGCCGTCCGCTGCGCCCCTTCTCTTGCGTCAAGCTTCCTCACCTGCCGGGCTGTTCCCGCCCGCCGGACAGCGCGCCTTGCGACTTCTCGCCGACACATTTCTACGAAGCATACAGGGATCCTTCAGCGTAACCGCCTGTAATAACTGGCGGCGCTGCCAACCGCCACCGGTTACCGAATGGCCTTCTCCGTCACGGGGTCGAACAGGTGCATCTTGTTCATGTTGAACACGACGGCGTACTGCATCCCCGGACGCGCATGGGTATGGGGGGCCAGGCGGCCGATGAACCGGTGCTCGCCGGCCTGGAAGTGCACGTACACCTCGGACCCCATCGGCTCGGTGACGATAACCGTAGCCACAACGGGTTCCTTCCGCTGCTCCTCGGGCACCAGCTGCGCGTCGGCGACGTCTTCCGGGCGGATGCCGAAGATGACCGGCTTGTCAACGTGCGCCTTGATGCCCGGACGCTGCTGCAGCTTCGACTCGGGCACCGTCACGCGGAACGCGCCGCAGTCCACCACGTAGCGATCGTCTTCGCGCTTGAGCACGCCCTTCATGAAGTTCATGGACGGGCTGCCGATGAAGCCGGCGACGAACAGGTTGTCCGGATTCTCGTAAATTTCCAGCGGCGGGCCCACCTGCTGAACGACGCCGTCCTTGAGCACTACGATGCGGTCGCCCATCGTCATGGCCTCGACCTGGTCGTGGGTTACGTAGATGGTCGTCGTCCTCAGGCGGTTGTGCAGCTGGCTCAGCTCGGCCCGCATCTGCACGCGCAGCTTGGCGTCCAGGTTGGACAGCGGCTCGTCCATCAGGAACGCCTTCGGCTCCCGCACGATGGCGCGGCCCACCGCGACCCGCTGGCGCTGGCCGCCGGACAGCTGCCGCGGCTTCCGGAACAGCAAATCCTCGATACCGAGGATGGCCGCCGCTTCCCGTACCCGCCGGTCAATTTCGGCTTTCGGAACTTTCCGCAGTTTGAGGCCAAACGCCATGTTGTCATATACGTTCATATGCGGGTACAGGGCGTAATTCTGGAACACCATGGCGATGTCCCGGTCCTTCGGCGGAACGTCGTTCACCAGCCGGTCGCCGATGTAAATTTTGCCGCTCGTGACTTCCTCGAGGCCCGCAATCATGCGCAGCAGCGTGGACTTGCCGCAGCCCGAGGGACCCACGAGGACCACGAACTCTTCGTCCTTAATCTCAAGGCTCACGTTGTTGACTGCGACGACGTCGCCGAAGTGCTTACTGACATTCTCTAAGACGACTTTCGCCAAGGCATAGCTCCCTCCCGGTAAGAGGAGCTGGCGAAAAACCAGCCTTCTGATTCCGAACTTCCAAACAAAAGCCCGATTTTCCTCCTGACAACCGTCCCCTTCAGCAAATACAAATGAAGCGGCCCTGCGGCCGCTTGATCCAAATTTTTACGCGAAGACGAAGCGCTCGAACGCCTCCGCCACGCCCTCTTCCATGTTGGTGCCGACCACGCAGTCCGCCAGCTCTTTGACCGCGTCCGGCGCATTGCCCATGGCCACGCCGACGCCCGCCCACTGAATCATGTCCAGGTCGTTGAAGCTGTCGCCGATGGCCATCACTTGCTCCCGCGGCACGTGGAGCCGCCGGGCCACTTCCGCCAGCGCAGCCGCTTTCGACACGCCCGCCGCCAGCATCTCCACGAAGCGGGGCTTCGAGATGGTAATCGTCAGCCGCCCGGCGAACGCTTGCCGCAGCGACTCCGCCCGCCGCACGATCTCCTCGGGCGAGCCGATGGAAAGCAGCTTCGTCGACAGCCTTTCCGAGAGCAGCGCCCGCATGTCGGGACATTCCTGCACGGGCACGCGAGCAATTTCCAGGTAATATTTCACATCGTCGTTGATCTGCCGGACATACAACCGGTCGTCGCAATAGCACTGCACCGTCCAGCCGGCGGCCGCGCCGAAGTCCAAAATTTCCAGCGCGAGCTCGCGTGACACGGGCCGGTGCCACCACGTTTCGCCCGCCGCCGTGCGGATGAGGGCGCCGTTGTACGTGATGAGTGGGCCGGTCAGCCCCAGCTCCTGCGCGAAGGGCAGCGCCGCCGGGAACATGCGGCCCGTGGCCAGCACCACCGTGACGCCTTTCTGCTGCGCTTTCCGAATGGCTTCTTTCGCCCCGGGGGCGATGGTCAGGTCATCCCGCAACAGCGTGTCGTCGAGGTCGATGGCGACCAAGCGAATGTCCTTCCGCATGAAGCCACAAAGCCCCTTACGCTTCCGGCGAGCGCCCGGCGGCTGGCGAACCAGCGAGCGGCGCCCCGGCCACCGGAAGGGGCTGCGCGGCTTTCCGCCCCGCTCAGTAGTAGTACCGTCCCGTCCAGTGCCGCGGCGTCAGCCACGTGACGACGGTGTTGACGACGGACAGCACCAGCGCCGCCGCGACGCTCCACCAAAATCCGTCGATGTCGAAGCCCGGCACCAGCCAGGCTACCAACATCAGCATAAGGGCATTGATTACAAATGTAAACAAACCTAAGGTCAGCACGTTGATGGGAAGCGTGGCCAAGATCAGCACCGGCCGGATGGAGACGTTGACGACGCCGAGCAGCCCGGCCGCGACGAAGCCGGCCAACGCCGTGTCCACCCGCACCCCCCGCAGCAGCGCCGCCGCGGCCAGAAGCGCCAGGGCGTTGACGAGCCAGCGAAACACCCACCTGGGCACGACGATTCCTCCTTCACACGAGCTGCACAGTCACGTCCGCGTCGCCGGCCTGCACGTCCGCGATGGTCACGCGCCCGCAGGCGCGCAGCGCCCGCACGACCGCCAGGGGCATGTACACCGCTCGTTCCCACTCCTCCGGGCGGCCCCCCAGTGCCAGGCGGACCGGCCAAGCGTTGCGGCCCGGCGGCTCCACGCTGCGGCGGCCCAGCCAGCGGCTCAACCGCACGCCGGCGGAGGCCAGCAAGGCGCCGGCCTCCGCCGCATCCTCCAGCACAAAGAGAGGCAAAGGAAAATACAAGCCGAACTTCCAGCGGCGCAGTCGAACGCGGACGAGGAGGAAACTGGCGGGGACTTTCACTCCACGTAAACCTCCACTTTCGTGTTGTCGTCCTCGATGTCCACCAGCTTTCCTTCCGCGCCCTCCTCCAGCAGCCGCATCAGCGCCTCCCAGTCGATGGGCTGCCCGCTCGTGTTCGCCAGCGCGGTTTGTGGCACGAACTTCAGCACCACGCGCGCCAGATCCAGCGGCAAGTTGACGTTGACCTTTGTTTTGCCTTCATCGATGATCTTGATGCGCACGAAGCGATTCCGCCGTCCCGGCGCCGAGCTCCCGCCGCCGCCCAGGGCTTCCAGCAGCTTGATGGCTTCCTGGGCGGTGATTTTGCCTTCCTCAACCATGCGCAGGATTTGCAGCCGTTCGTCGTTCACGTCCGATCCCCCCGAGCCGGCGCCGCGTGCTACGCGTCCGCGCCGGGCCGCGCCTGGTCAACGACGTCATCGACCTCCACGACGATGGAGCCGTGCACGGTTTCCGCCGTCAGCTCGATGCGCCGCGGCTTGGATTCTGCGCCTTCCGAGCGCCACACCACTTTGCGGCCCGCGCCGCGCACGGACATGGTCTCAAAGCCCGGCAACGCCGTCCGGATGCGGCCGTTGACCGTCTTCAGGTCCACGGCGTAGCCGATGTCGGCGCCTTCCGGCAGGCGCACCCGCACCGATCCGTTGGTCGTCTCCAGCTCCCACTCGGCCCGCGGGAGAACGGAGCCGTCGCGGCGCTTGCCGGACAGCCGCGCGTCGATGGAGCCGTTGGTCGTCTCGCCTTCCAGCTTGCCGATGGCTCCTTCGATGCGCATGCCGCCGTTGACGGTGAACGCCTGCAGCTCGTCGGCCTCCACGTCTTCCAGCCGGATGCCGCCGTTGAGGGTGCGCAATTCGGCTGACGTAAGGCTCAGGCCCGCCGCGCGCACGGAGCCGTTGCGGGTCTCGGTCTCCAATCGGAAGCGGACGGACTTGGGCAGCCATACCGTCACCGACGAGCTGAGGTCCGAGCGATCCTCCGTGGAGAGACGAAAACCATCATCGCCGGCCTGCCAGTGCACGAACCGCGCCGCGCGCTCGCGCGCCGCTTCTTCGCTTTCGGCCCGCACTCGGCTGGTCACGACCACTTTGTAGCCGGGCTGGTCCCACGCCTCCCACCGGACCGAGCCGTTGTGCGTCTGCACGGCGACTCTGGCTTCTTGCACGCCTTCGCCGAAGGAGCCTTCGTACACGTTCTCCACCGTGTGGCCCGGCCCGATGCTCAAGCCCAAAGAAAGGAGCCGCTCCAGCGCCTGCGGCAGCTCCTTGGCGAACTGCGCCAGGCCCCTTTCCACCGAGATGACGACGTCCTCGATGCCCTCCACGGCCGCGGAGCCCGCAGCGGCCTTCTCGCGCGCCGCCTGCAGGCGCTCGCGTGCCTGTTCATAGCTTTCGGTGATCTTCTCCCGCAGCTTCTCGGCCTGCTCCTCCACCAGCTTGCTGGCCCGCTCGACGCGGTTTTTCACTTCGTCCCAGACTTCCGACACGCCGTCGCGGGACGCCTGCTCGCTGAGCGCCAGCGCTTCGAGAAGGTCGTACGCTTCCTGGGCCGTGATCTTGCCCTCCTGGAGCATCTGCAGGATGAGCATCCGCTCGTCCTTCACCGCACTCACTCCCTCAGCAGTTTGATGGCTTCCGCTACCGTAATCTCGCCGCGGTCGAGCCGCGCCAGCACTTCGGCCCGGCGCCCGGCGGCTTCGCCCGCGTCCCGCTCGACCTTGTGGCCCATGGCCTCCAGCACGGCGTCGAGCCGGTTGCGCACCGTCGGATACGAAATGCCCAGTACCCGCTCCACTTCCTTGATGTTCCCCCGGGCCAGCAAGAACACTTCCACGAACTCTTGCTGCTCCGGCGTCAACCGGTCAAACCGCGACTGGGTAAAGCGGCCCTCGATGACGGTCTCGCAGCTCTCGCACTCGAGCCGCCGAACGGCCAGCTGCCCGCCGCAAACGGGGCAGCGCCCTACGGTCCGTCTCTGCATACGCACCACCTTCCGGGGGACTTTGAAATATTCAATGTCCATCCTTCATCCTTTTTATGTGTTGCTTTAATCATATAGGGAGAGGAAGGCAGTGTCAACCGAGGAAAACAAAAAAGCACGAAATTTTCGCCGCGAGGGAAACAAGAAGGCGCTAGTTTGCCGCGCGCAGCGCTCTCCTCATGGCCGCGGCCGAGGGAAAACGGTTCTCGGGGTCGGGGTCCAAGGCGACCGCGATGACGCGCCACAGCGGCGAGTCGTTGGCCAGCCAGCGGCGCAGCTGTGCCTGGGTGCGGGCCGCCTCGCCGGCCAGCATGGTGGCGCAGAGGAAGCCGACGCCGTAAATGTCGTAGCGCGGGTCGATCCGGCGCTGCCTTGTCTCGGGAGCCAGGTGAGGCGGCGGGATGGGGAGCGTCCGCCGGGCACGCGCGGTCCCCGAGCGATCCATCTTGACGGCATGCTGGAAGTCGATGATTTTCGTCTTCCCCCGCGCCAGGTCCGTGACGATGACGTTGTCGCCGTGCAAGTCGCCGTGGATGATGCCGCGCCGGTGCAGCGCCTCAACGCCTTTCAGCACGTCGCTGGCCAGAGCGACCACCCGCTCGGGGGGCAGCGGCCCCATCTTCCGCACCAGCTCGTTGACGGTGGGGCCGGGGACGTACTCCATGATCAAATAGCCCCTTCCGCCCCACACCCGCCAGGCATACAGCCGTACCAGCCGCCGGTCTTGCCCGTACGCGCGCATGATATTGCGCTCCGGCACCGCGTCGCGCCAGTTGCCGTAGCATTTCACGACGGCGGTCTTGCCCGGGACCAGCCCCCTGATGCGGTAAACGATGCGGGACCGCCGGCGCCGCAACAAGCGTACCATTCTCATCGCGGCGTCAGCGGCCCAGCATCCGTAGCCGCAGCCGCACTCTCCTGCGCCACCAGGCGCCCGGCGAGCGCCAGTCGTACGCGTAGAGCACGCGCGTCCGGTACGGTTCCGGGTGGGCGCGGAGCCGCAAGTTGACGCCGCGCGGCAAGTACACGCGGATGCCTTTCTGCCTGGCCAGGCTGAGCAAATACTCCAGGGCCCCGCGCTGGGGGCCGTACTCCTTTCCCCGTGGATTGACGCCCCACAACCCGATCACGTTGTAGCCCTCCAGCATCGCCAGCGCGACCATGTACGAAGCGGTGCTGGTGAAACAGCGGCCGAACTCGTCCAGCACTCGCTCGATGGGGAAGCGCACGCTGTTGGGAATGTACTTGTACCGCGCTTGCATGTACACCGGGCACCGGAGCTTGCGCATGAAGTTGACGTAGTCCGCAAAGGTGCGGCGCCCGAGTTTGCGGCTCGCCAGCTGCTGGCGCAAGTCGGTGGGGTGGTGGATTTCGAACCAGCGGGTGATGCGGGGATATTTGTAGTCCCGGCTGGAAAAGGCCCAGATGTCCCAGCTCTTGTCGTGATAGGGCGCGTACAGCCGCGTCGGGCCGCCGCCCACGATGGCGACCTTCCGGAGAGGCCACCTCCCCCGGTCTTTCGTTTCTTCTCGCTCCGCGGCATCGGCTTTCCGGCCGTCCATGCTCTCACCTCCCGCCGCTCGCAGCGGCCACGGCCGCGCAGTAGCGCAGCGGTTGCTCGTACACGGCCCGCAGCGCGTCGTGCATGCCCGCCCGCAGGAACGTGATTCGCTGGTCCCGGGCGTTGACTTCAATCACCCACGCCTTGCCTCGCTCATCCACCCCGATGTCCAGCCCCAGGTCCGCCGCCTCGGGAAAACGGGCCGCCACCGCCTGCGCGGCCTCCACGGCCAGATGGCGCACGTCCTCCAAAATGCTCGTGGCCCGCTCCGCGGAAAACGCCTCCGCCAGCACGGCGGCGGCGGGCAGCGCCCGCCCGCCCTGCGCCAGGTTCGTCAGGAAGGGATGCCCCACGGCCACTTTGGCCACGACGCCCGCCACGACCCACCGGCCGCCGGCGTCGCGCTGGGCGGGCACCCGCAAGTCGAAGGGCCGCGTGCGGTAGCGGGCCAGGGGGATGTACTGCTGCAATAGATGCGTCCGGGAACCCAAGGTGTTCCTCAGGCGGCGCAGCAGCGACGAAGGCGTGAAGACGCGCGTGCCGTACTCGTCGGTGGCCAGTACAAGGCGGCCCACCGGCTTGAGGCGGGTGACGCCCTTGCCCACCGACCCCAACCGGGGCTTCAGGATGACCGTTACGCCGTTGTCGAGCCAGCGCTCCAGCAAGTCGGGGTCGAACCAGTTCGTCAGCGGCAAATGGTCCGCCACGGCCCGGGAACGAAGCAGTATCTTGTGCATGCGGGCCTTGTCGCTGATCATGGGCGGGTTGACGAACAAGATGCCGCGCCCGTGCCACCGTTTCAGCGCGCGCTCGACGGACGGCGGAAAAAGCACGCGTTTGTGCACGACGGGCGGCAGCGGCACGATGGCCCGCTTCCATCCCTGTTGCGTCGGGATGTAGCCCCGCACCTGGCGGGATTCGGCGTCCAAGTCGTCAAGACAAAACAGGACGACCTCAACGCCGCCGTTTAAGGCAATGTCCCGGTACAGATCGAGCTGCTCATACGTCGGCAGGCCGCGCCGAGCCAGCTCCAGGGTGCGCCGCTCCAACAACACGCCCACGCGGGCGGTCACGTTCCCCACCTCCGCCGGCGCCGCCACCATGCCTTGGGTGAGCGCCAATCGTAGCCGTACAGCACGTCGGTTTCGGGCAGCGCAGGCCGCTCCGGTACCCGCAGCGGGCAGCCGGGAGGCAGGACGATTTCGATGCCGCGCTGGCGCGCCATCCCAAGCAAGTACTCGACGCCGGGCCGCTGCCGCGCATACACGGTCGCCTCGGTTAGGTGCACGCCGAACACGCCGATGACGTCGCAGCCTTCCAGCATGGCCATGGCCAGCATGTAAGAAGCCGTGCTGGTGAAGCAGCGGCCGAATTCGCTCAGCGCCCGGGCCAGCGGGTACTCGACGCTCTGGGGCAGCTGCGGCCAGCGCTTCTGCATGACGATGGGGCACGGCAAGGCTTTCAAGAAGCGCACGTACTCCCGGAACGAGCGCCGCACGGGCGTGGAACGGATCAGCTGGGTGGCCAGGTCTCCGGGAGCGTGCATTTCAAACCAGCGCGTGATGCGCGGGTTCGGCAGCCGCAAGCTGGAAAAGGCCCAAATTTCCCACGACTCGTCGTCGTACGGCGCGAGCCGGCGCGACGATGCGCCGCCGACGAGGGCCACTTTCCTTTTCGTTTTTCGTTCCGCCGCGACTCCAGCGGCCGGGTCCGGGCGGAACGCCGCCTGCTTTATGCTGGAATTCGCCATCGCCGTCTCCCCTCGCGGCGCCGTGATGTCGGGATACTGTACGTTCGGTGCCGGGGCCCGTACTAGGAACGCCGTTTCAATTCACAGGCGTCTTTTTCAGAACGGGAGCGCCTTCGCAGCCGCGCCGCCTATTTTCCAACGCGATCAGGAACCGGTTCGCATGCGAACGGGAACTCGTTCCCGTGCCGCCGCCCCGGCGCGCCCATACGATGAGGCTAACACGCTTCGGGGAGGAAGCGCCCTTGGACGCACTGGCCGTCATACCCGCCCGGGGCGGCTCGAAAGGAGTGCCCCGCAAGAACGTCCGCCTACTGTGCGGCAAGCCTCTCATCGCCTGGACGATCGCCGCCGCGCTGAAGGCGCGTTCCGTGGGCCGCGTGGTGGTGTCGACCGACGACGAGGAAATCGCCCGCTTAAGCCGCGCCTGCGGGGCCGAGGTGGTCATGCGCCCGGCGGAGCTGGCCGGAGACGACGCGCCGTCGGAAACCGCCTTGCTGCACGCCCTGGAGCAAACGGGCGTGACGGGAGGCGTGCTCGTCTTCTTGCAGTGCACCTCGCCGCTGACGTTGCCCGAAGACATCGACGGTACCGTGGGGCGGCTGGCGGAGGGCTTCGACTCGGCGTTCACCGCCACCCGCCGGCGCCGGTTTTTCTGGCGCTGGACGGCCGACGGCGCGGTGCCCGTCGGGCACCGCAAGTCGTACCGGCCCCCGCGGCAGCTCATCGGCGACGAGTTCGAGGAAGTAGGGGCCGTTTACGCGGTGCGAGTGGGCGCCTTCATCCGCGAGCGGCACCGCTTCGCGGGGCGGACGGCCGTCTACGAGATTCCGCCGGAACGCAGCGTGGAGATCGACGACGAATTGGACTTTTTCCTCGCCGAAGCGCTGCTGCGCCGGCGGCTGCAGGGCGAGAGGACAGCGGCGCTCCCGTCCCGAGTAGAGGCCATCGTCATGGACTTCGACGGGGTGTTGACCGACAACCGGGTGCTCGTCAACGAGGCGGGCGTGGAAGCGGCGTGGTGCCACCGGGGCGACGGCTGGGCCCTGGCGCGGCTGAAAGAAAACGGCGTACGGCTGCTGGTGCTGAGCAGCGAGACCAACCCGGTCGTGCGCCGCCGCTGCGAGAAGCTGGGCCTCGAGTGCGTCGTCACCGGCGAGAAGCTGGAAACCATGCTGGCGTGGCTGCGACGGCGCGGCATCGACCCGGCGTTTACGCTCTACGTCGGCAACGACGAGCCGGATGTGCCGTGCATGCGGGCCGTGGGCTGCGGGGTGGCGCCGGCCGATGCTGCCCCCGCGGCGCTGGCGGCGGCCCACCTAGTCCTGGAGACGCCCGGCGGGCACGGCTGCCTGCGGGAGCTGGCCGAGCTCATCCGGCGACACCAAAACGGTGAGGGGAATGAACGGTGAAACGACCCTACGTGGTGGCGGAAATCGGCTGCAACCACCGGGGCGAGCTGGAGACCGCCAAAGAAATGGTGCGCATCGCGGCGCAACTGTGCCGGGTCGACGCCGTGAAGTTTCAGAAGCGAAATCCGCGCGAACTGCTGACGCCCGAGCAGTACGACGCCCCGCACCCAGTACCGGCGCACGCGTACGGCCCAACCTACGGCGCCCACCGGGAGGCCTTGGAGTTTACGGTCCATCAACACCGGCAGCTGAAAGAGGTGTGCCAGCAGTTTGGCGTCATGTACAGCTCGAGCGTCTGGGACATGACCAGCGCCCGGGAAATCGCCAGCTTGCAGCCGCCGTACATCAAAGTCCCGTCGGCCACCAACACGCACTACGACTTGCTGCGCTACTTGTGCGACCACTTCGGCGGCGACATTCACATCTCCCTCGGGATGACGACCCGGGCCGAAGAGGAACGCATCGTGGAAACGATGGCGCGGCGGGAACGCCTCAAGGACACCGTGCTGTACGCCTGCACGTCGGGGTATCCGGTGAAGTTCGAAGAATTGTGCCTGCTGGAAATTCGGCGCCTGCGGCAGGAATACGGCGGCGCGGTGAAAGCCGTGGGCTTCTCGGGGCACCACCTGGGCATCGCCGCCGACGTCGCGGCCATGACCCTGGGGGCGGAGTGGATTGAGCGTCATTTTACGCTGGACCGCACGTGGAAAGGCACCGATCACGCCGCCTCGCTGGAGCCCGATGGCCTGCGCCGCCTCGTCCGGGATCTGGAGCACGTAGCGGCCGCCCTGCGCTACAAGGACGAAGACTTGCTGGCGGTGGAATGGGAGCAGCGGCGCAAGCTTAAGTACATGAATTCGGCGCCCGCGGGCTAGCGCGGCCGGCGTTCCGCGGGCGCTACTCCCGCAGCGCCTCGGCAATGCGCTCGGCCAGCGCGCGGGAGATGCCGGGCACCGAGGCGATCTCGTCCACCGTGGCCCGCCGGATGCCGGCCACCGAGCCGAAGCGGCGCAACAGCTCGCGCTTGCGCCGCGGCCCCACACCCGGGATATCGTCCAGAACGGACCGCGACGTGCGTTGATCCCGCAGGTGCCGGTGGTACGTGATCGCGTAGCGGTGCGCCTCGTCGCGGATGCGCTGCAGCAGCTTCAGGCCCGGCGACGCCCACGGGAACGGCACCGGGTCGGGCCTGTCTTCGACGAACACGCGCTCGAAGGTGCGCTCCCGGTCGCGGTCCGCCCCCGGAGCCAAGTTCCAGTTGGATCCTTCCGCCAGGCTGATGGTGGGAATGTCCGCCACGCCCAGCTCCCGCATGACTTCCCGCGCCGCGTTCAGCTGCCCCTTGCCGCCGTCGATGACGACCAAGTCGGGGAACTCGGCGAACCCCCGCTCCTCCACTTCCCCCGCCTGCTCCTGCAGCCCGCGGCGGAAGCGCCGCTCGATGACCTCGCGCATCATGGCGAAATCGTCGGGCGTGCTCTTGGTGCGGATGCGGAAGCGCCGGTAGTCGCTGGGCTTGGGCAAGCCGTCCTCGAAGACGACCATGGACGCGACCGCTTCGCTGCCCTGGATGTTGGAAATATCGAAGCACTCGATGCGGTGCGGCTCCGCGGGCAGATTGAGCACCTCGGCCAGGTGCGCCAGCGCCCTGGAAGCCTCCTCCGAGCGCCGGGCCAGCTGGGCCAGCTGGTCGTCCAGCTCGATGCGGGCGTTTTCCACCACCATCTCGATGAGCTTGCGCTTCTCGCCCCGCTGCGGCACGTGCAGCCGCACCGCGCCGCCCCGCCGCTCCTTCAGCCAGCCGGCGATGACGTCGGCGTCCTGCACCGGCGCCTGCAGCAAGATCTCCTTCGGGATGAACGTGGCCGACTGGTAGTACTGCTTGACGAAGGCGGTCATGATGTCCGAGTCGCCGTCGTCCACGCCGACGTCGAGGAAGAAGTGCTCGCGCCCGACGATGCGGCCGTCCCGCACGTGGAAAACCTGCATGCAGACGACGTCGTCCTTGCGGGCGAAACCGATGAGGTCCTGGTCCTCCAGCTTGGTGGAGACCACCTTCTGCCGCTCGGTCACCGCCTCCAGCGACCGGATCTGGTCGCGCAGGCGGGCCGCCCGTTCGTATTCGAGCTTAGCCGCCGCCTGCCGCATCTGGTCGTACAGCGCCGGCAGCAGCTTCTCGTGCCGCCCTTCCAAGAAGAGGCACACCTGCTCAATGAGGGCGTTGTACTCTTCCTCGCTAATCTTGCCGGCGCACGGCGCCCCGCAGCGGTGGATATGGTACAGCAGGCACGGGCGGTAATTGAGCTCGCCGCTCAGGTCCAGCGAGCACGTGCGCACGGGAAACATCTTGCGCAGGACGCGCATCGTCTCCCGCATGGCCGTCGAGTTGGTGTACGGGCCGAAGTAGCGGGCGCCGTCGTTGGTGACGCGCCGGGCCAGCACGACGCGGGGAAAGCGCTCGTTCCACGTCACCTTCAAATACGGGTACGCTTTGTCGTCCCGCAGGCGCACGTTGTAGCGAGGCCTCTTCTGTTTGATGAGGTTGGCCTCGAGAATGAGCGCTTCGACCTCGTTTTCGGTGACGATGAACTCGAGGTCGGCGATATGGCGCGTCATGACCCGCACTTTGGGCGACAGCGCGTGGGGCGACTGGAAGTAACTGCGCACCCGGTTGCGCAAGGAGACGGCTTTGCCGACGTAGATGACTTCGCCCGCGGCGTTCTTGAACAGGTAGACCCCCGGCCGGTCCGGCAGCCGCTTCAGCTTCTCCCGCAGCGCCTCGGCGTCGTCGTCCCGCAGCTCGCTCTCCCCGCCGGCCTCGGCCTGCAGCGCCGGCTCGCCGCCCTGTTCAGGGGTTTCCGGCGGCCAGACCTCGCCGCCTGGCCGTTCTGTTTCCTGAACGTCCTTCTTCGACCGCACGCGCATCACCGGTTCCATTATACCGCCCCGGCGCATCAGACCGCGGCCCGCGCCGCCAGCAGCGGTTTCAGGAACTGGCCCGTGTACGACTCGGGCACCTGCGCGACTTCCTCCGGCGTGCCGGTGGCCACCACCCAGCCGCCGCGGTCGCCGCCCTCCGGCCCTAGGTCGATGATGTAGTCGGCCGTCTTGATGACGTCCAGGTTGTGCTCGATGACCAGCACCGTGTCGCCCGCGTCCACCAGCCGGTTCAGCACGTTCAACAGCTTTTCGATGTCCGCCATGTGCAAGCCCGTCGTCGGCTCGTCCAGGATGTACAGCGTCCGGCCGTTGCTGCGGCGGCTCAGCTCGGCGGCCAGCTTGATGCGCTGCGCCTCGCCGCCCGACAGCGTCGTGGCCGGCTGGCCCAGCTGGATGTACCCCAGGCCCACGTCGTAGAGGGTCTGCAGCTTGCGGTGAATGTTCGGATGGGCGGCGAAAAACTCCAGCGCCTCGTCCACCCGCATTTCCAGCACTTCGGCGATGTTCTTGCCCTTATAGCGCACTTCCAGCGTCTCGCGGTTGTAGCGCTTGCCCTTGCACACCTCGCAAGGCACGTACACGTCCGGCAAGAAGTGCATCTCGATGCGGATGATGCCGTCGCCCTCGCATGCCTCGCAGCGGCCGCCCTTGACGTTGAAGCTGAAGCGGCCGGGCTTGTAGCCCCGCATGACGGCCTCCGGCACCTGGGCGAAGAGGGCGCGAATTCCGTCAAAGGCGCCGGTGTACGTCGCGGGGTTGGAGCGAGGCGTCCGGCCGATGGGCGACTGGTCGATGTCAATGACGCGGTCCAGGTGCTCGACGCCCTCGATGCGGTCGTGGGCGCCTGGCTTTTCCCCGGCGCCGTGCAGCTGCTGCGCCAGCGCCTTGTACAAGATTTCGTTGACCAGCGTGCTCTTGCCCGAGCCCGAGACGCCCGTCACGCAGACGAACGTGCCCAGCGGGATGTCCACGTCGATGTTTTTCAGGTTGTTTTCCCGCGCGCCCCGGATGCGCAGCCACTTGCCGTTGCCGGGTCGCCGCCGCGCCGGCACGGGGATGCTGCGCCGGCCTGAGAGGTACTGCCCCGTGATGGAGCGCGGCTCGTTAATGATGTCCTGGAGCGTGCCGGCAGCCACCACTTCGCCGCCCTGGGAGCCTGCGCCGGGCCCGATGTCGACGATGTAATCGGCGGCCCGGATCGTGTCTTCGTCGTGCTCCACCACGATGACCGTGTTGCCCAGGTCGCGCAGCCGCTTCAACGCCGCGAGCAGCTTGTGGTTGTCCCGCTGGTGCAAGCCAATGCTAGGCTCGTCCAGGATGTAGAGAACGCCCACCAGCTGCGAGCCGATCTGGGTGGCCAGCCGGATGCGCTGCGCCTCGCCGCCCGACAAGGTGCTGGACGGCCGGTCCAGCGTCAGGTAGTCCAAGCCCACGTTGACGAGAAAGCCCAGCCGAGACCGGATCTCCTTCAGCACTTGCCTGGCGATGGTCCGCTCGCGCTCGGTCAGCTGCTGCTCCAAGTTCTCCACGAACTCCAGCGCCTGGCGGATAGGCAGCGCGCACACTTCCACGATGTTGCGCCCGCCGACCGTCACCGCCAGCGCCTCCGGCCGCAGCCGGCCGCCCTTGCACGCCTGGCACGGCCGCTTGCTCATGTACTTCTCCAGTTCCGCTCTGTACCAGCTGGACGTGGTGTTGCGGTAGCGCCGCTCCAGGTGCGGGATGACGCCTTCGAACGTGGTCTTGTAGATGCGCATGTGCCCGTGCCGGTTCGTGTACTCCAGCGCGTACTCCCGGGCGCCGCCGCCGTAGAGGAGCACGTGCAGCTGCTCCGGCGTCAGCTGGCCGATGGGCTTATCCATGTCGATGCCGTGGGCTTTGCACACCGACGCCAGCACCGCGTCCAGCCAGCGGCTCTCGCTGTCGGCCCACGGCAAAATGCCGCCTTCCCGGATCGACAGCTTCTTGTTCAGGACTTTGTCCGGGTCCATTTCCAGCTTGACGCCCAGCCCGTCGCACTCCGGGCACGCGCCGAAGGGGCTGTTGAACGAGAACATGCGAGGCGACAGCTCGTCGACGCTGACGCCGCAGTCGGGGCAGGCCAGCTTCTCGCTGAAGAGCAGCTCCTGCTCTTCGGCCGGCTCCTCGCCCCGCCGGCCCAGCACGTGGATGACGACGAGCCCGTCGGCCCGGCGCAGCGCGGTCTCGATGGAGTCGGCCAGCCGCCCTTCGATGCCTTCCCGCACCACGATGCGGTCGACGACGATGTCGATCCAGTGCTTCTTGTTCTTGTCCAGCTCGATGGTCTCCGACGTCTCCCGGAGCTCGCCGTCGACCCGCACCCGCACGAACCCGTCGCGGGCGATCTCCTGGAACAGCTTGCGGTACTCGCCCTTGCGCCCGCGCACGACGGGAGCCAGCACTTGCAGCCGCGTCCCCTCGCCCAGCGCCATCACCTGGTCCACGATTTGCTCCACCGTCTGCCGCGTGATGGGCCGGCCGCACTTGTGGCAATGCGGGCGGCCGATGCGGGCGTACAGCAGGCGCAAGTAGTCGTAAATTTCCGTCACCGTGCCCACCGTGGAGCGGGGGTTGTGGCTCGTCGTCTTCTGATCAATGGAAATGGCCGGCGACAGCCCTTCGATGAAGTCCACGTCGGGCTTGTCCATCTGGCCCAGGAACTGGCGCGCGTACGCCGACAGCGACTCCACGTAGCGCCGCTGCCCTTCGGCGTAGATCGTGTCAAACGCGAGCGACGATTTCCCCGAACCGGACAAGCCGGTAAACACCACCAGCTTGTTGCGCGGGATTTCGAGATCAATGTTTTTCAAATTGTGCTGCCGCGCACCCCGAATGATGATCTTGTCCGTCGACACGCCTTGCCCCCCGCTTCCCCGCGCTTCTAGACGGCGGCTTCGCCGGCGACGTCCATGGTCAGCAGCAGCTCCCGCAGCCGCTTGATCTCGTCGCGCAGCTCGGCCGCCCGCTCAAACAGCAGCTCGTCGGCCGCCGCGTACATCTCCTTCTCCAGTTCCTTGATGCGCCGCGCCAGCTCGGCCGGCGTCAGCGACCGCAGCTCGTCGCGCCGAGCCTGCTCCGCCTCGTAGCGGGCCTGCTCCTCCGCCGCCCGCGTCTGCTGCACGATGTCGCGCACGGCCTTCTGCACCGTCTCGGGGGTAATGCCGTGCTCCTTGTTGTACGCCAGCTGGATGCTGCGGCGCCGGTTCGTCTCGTCGATGGCCCGCCGCATCGAATCCGTAATGGTGTCGGCGTACATGATGACCCGCCCGTTGACGTTGCGCGCCGCCCGGCCGATGGTCTGGATGAGCGACGTCTCCGAGCGCAAGAAGCCTTCCTTGTCGGCATCGAGAATGGCCACCAGCGAGACTTCCGGCAAGTCCAGCCCTTCCCGGAGCAAGTTGATGCCGACCAGAATGTCGAACACGCCCAGGCGCAAGTCCCGCAAAATTTCGACTCGCTCCAGGGCCGTAATGTCAGAATGGAGATAGCGCACCTTGAACCCCGCGTCGGTCAAGTAGTCGGTCAAGTCTTCGGCCATCTTCTTGGTCAGCGTCGTCACCAGCACCCGCTCGCCCCGGGCGATGACTTTCCGGCACTCCTCCATCAGATCGTCGATCTGCCCCTCTACGGGCTTGACGACCACTTCCGGGTCCACCAGGCCCGTGGGCCGGATGATCTGCTCGACGATGCGCTGGCTCTTCTCCCGCTCGTACGGCCCCGGCGTGGCCGACATGAAGATGACCTGGTTGAGGCGCGCCTCGAACTCTTCAAACGTCAGCGGCCGGTTGTCCAGCGCCGACGGCAGCCGGAAGCCGTATTCCACCAGCGTCTCCTTGCGGGAGCGGTCGCCGTGGTACATGGCCCGCACCTGCGGGATGGTCTGGTGCGACTCGTCGACAATCATGAGGTAGTCTTTCGGGAAATAATCCAGCAGCGTGGCCGGCGGCTCGCCCGGCGCCCGGCCGTCCAGATGCCGCGAGTAGTTCTCGATGCCCGGGCAGTAGCCGACCTCCCGCAGCATCTCCAAATCGTGCATCGTCCGCTGCTGCAGCCGCTGCGCCTCCAGCAGCATGCCCCGGCTCTTGAACCACTCGACCCGCTCCTTCAGCTCCGCCTCGATGGACTCGATGGCGCGGCGCAGCTTCTCCTCCGGCGTGATGAAGTGCGTGGCCGGGTAAATCCGCACTTCGTCCTTCTCACCCAAAATCTCGCCGGTCAGCGGGTCCACCTCGACGATGCGCTCGACCTCGTCGCCGAAAAACTCAATTCGGATGATGTTCTCGCCGTAGACCGGAATGATTTCCACCACGTCGCCCCGCACCCGGAACGTGCCCCGCTTGTAGCCCAGGTCGTTGCGCTGGTATTGGATGCCGACCAGGCGCCGCAGGATGTTGTCCCGGTCGCGGATGTCGCCGTACTTTACCGACAGCCGCATGCCCACGTAGTCTTCCGGCGAGCCCAGGCCGTAGATGCACGACACGCTGGCGACGATGATGACGTCCCGGCGCTCGAACAAGGCGGTGGTGGCCGCGTGGCGCAGGCGGTCGATTTCGTCGTTGATGGACGCGTCTTTCTCGATGTACGTGTCGGTCTGGGGCACGTACGCTTCGGGCTGGTAGTAGTCGTAATAGCTGATGAAGTAGTGCACGGCGTTGTACGGGAAAAACTCCCGGAACTCGGCCGCCAGCTGGGCCGCCAGCGTCTTGTTGTGGGCCAGCACCAGCGTCGGCTTCTGCACCCGCTCGATGACTTTCGCCATCGTGTACGTCTTGCCCGTGCCCGTCGCGCCCAGCAGCGTCTGAAACTTCAGCCCCGCCTCGATACCTTCCACCAGCTGCTCGATGGCCTTCGGCTGGTCGCCCTTCGGCGTAAAATTCGAGACGAGACGAAACACCTGCTCCGCCACGCGCCGTCCCCCCTCTCGGCACGCGTAAAGTATATCACACCGCCGGAAAGTCGCGCGCGCAAAAAGCGCACATCCGTTCGGTCATGGGCGCGGCTGGCGCATCGTTGCCAGGTCGTTCCGCGAGACGAAGCCAAGGGTGAACAGAAGACGCGAGCAGATGCTCACGCGTGATGACAGGCCGAGTTTCACGCGTAATGACGGTTGGTAGAGTTCCTCGATGCCGAAGCGTTCCGGCGCAGCCAGCCGGCGGTCAAGCGCGAGGCGAGTCGCTCCCCGCGGGGTCCGCGGCCGGCGTATCAGCGCTCGAGGCTTCCGGGACGGCGCTGGGCAGGCCAGCGTCCAAGGTCTCCGGTGCGGCCGCTTCGTCTTCTGCGCTCGAAGTCTGCAGTGCGGCTGGCGCTTCCGCGCTGGAAGTCTCCCGCGCGGCAACAGGCAGCTCTGCGCCGGAGGTCTCCTGTACGGCGGCCGGCATGGCGGCGCTCCAGGCTTCCGGCGCCGCGGCCGGGGCTGCGGCGCCCGACGCGGCCGTGGAGTCCGGCGGCTCATCGCTCGGTGCAGCCGACGCGACCCAAGTCCCCTCGGGGATGCTAAGCACTTCCGAAAGCGTGACGAACTCGAAGCCTTCCGCGAGCAGTTCCGGCAGCATTTCCGCCAGCGCCCGGTACGTGTGGGGCCGCACGTGGCCGATGCCTACGGCGTAGCCGCGCTGCCTGGCCAGGTTGGCCAGGCGCCGGATTTGCCTTTTCACGTACTCCTCGTCGCTCTCGTGGTCGAGAAACACCTGGTTGACCGCAAACGGCACGCCCAGCTCCCGCGCGACCGCGGGGCCGACGGTAGCTGCCGTGGTATAGCTGTCGACGAAGAACTTGCCCTCTTCCTTCAGCACCCTGAGGACGGCACGCATGACGGCGGGCTCCGCCGTAGCCCGCGAGCCCATGTGGTTGTTGAGCCCCACCGCCCCGGGTACGGCGGCCAGCGCCTCCCGCACCGCCCGGGCGATGGCTTCCTCGTCCATGCCCACGTACACGCCGCCGGGACCGATGTCCAGCGCCCCGTTCAGCGGTTCCATGGGCATGTGCACGATGACTTCGTGCCCCGCGGCCAGCGCCTTTTCCGCCTGCTCGACGGAATGCGGCAAGAAGGGCAGCACCGCCACCGTCAGGCGCGCCGGAAAGTCCAGAAATCCGGGCGCCGCCGACCAGTCGTACCCCCAGTCGTCGATGACGATAGCGATGCGCGGCCGGGCCGGCGCGTGGCCGGCCGGCTCCTCTTCGCCGGGCTCCCCGCCGGCCTCATCCCCTGCGGGCTCTCCCGGTTCCGGCTCCTCACCGGGCTCCCCGCCGGCCCTTTCTCCCGGATGTAAAGGCACGGCCGAACCCTGGGGGCGCAGCCCCGTAGACGCCGGCGCACCGCCGTCCTCTACCAGCCCGGCCCCCGCCTCCTGCTGCGCCCAGTAGGCGAGATAGCCCAGTGCGGCGCCCGCAGCGGCCGCAAACAACAAAAAGACGGCGACGATGACCTGCTGCCGCCCCGTCCACCGATTCGGCTCGCGCCCTTGCGGCTCCAAGTCCGCCATCTCGTTGCCGCCCTCCCTGGCCGCTTACCGTGCCGTCCGACCCGCCAACAGCCGCGCGATGCGCCGCGACAGCCGCCGCAGCATCACCCCGTAGCCCGCTCGGTTATCCAGCGACAAAAACCCCGGGTCTCCGGGCGACGGCGCGAAAATGACGCCCAGCGGCGGGATCTTGCCCGGGCAGCGCACCGTGCGCCGCTGGCCCGTGTGCATGTTCTCCACGACGAACTCCACATCCACAGCCCACGGCGTGAGCACTTCCTGAACATCCGTCCGATCGTAGACCGGAAAGCCGCCGATGGACCGGATGATGTCGCCGGGCTGCAGCCCCATGCGGGCCGCCGGCGTGCCGGGTACGACGCCCAGCACGACGGCGCCTTTGGCCGCGTCATACAGCGGCTCACCCTGCTCTTCCATGCGCCGGCTCAAATAGATGACAAGCTCGTGCCCGAGCGGAGAGAACAGGGCCGCCAGCCATTGGAACACCACGACCGGCACGCCCAGCAGCGTTGCCGAAGGCACACCCTGCCTCGCGCTTCCCGCCAGCGCCAGCGCCATCAGCGCGACGCTGTAGCCCAGCAGCATGCCCGACGTGCGCCGCGCTTTCCGCCGCGGATCCGTGGTCACGGCGATGTCGCCGTAGCCCAGCGCGGCAATGACCGGAAACAGCATGTAGATGTAGATAGCATCGCCCGCGGCGGGCTCACCGGGCTTAATGAGCGGCCACCAGTCGGGCATCTCCAGCAGCGGGCCGGTGACGGCCTGGCGAGACGCCAACATGGCGATCAAGGCGATGAATGGCATGGGCCAAAACTTCTGCATGGTGAAGCCGCCCACCACCCGGCCGTCTCCCCGGCGCACGTACACCGGCGTCGGGTGCCGATAACCGTGGACCAAGATGAGCAGCGACTCCACCAGGTGCAGCACGCCCACCAGCGCCATGATCGCCGGCACGTTGACGGCCGGCCAGCCGAAAAGCAGGTGGCTCAGCGACAACAACCCGCCGCCGTAGGCGAAGCAGACGAAGCGCGGGTGCACCAGCATCAGCGTGATGGCCAGCAGCCACAAATAGCCGATGCCGGCGTCGGTCAGCGAAATGCCGAGCAGAACGAACAGAAACGTCGCGATCCAGCCGCCGAGAAAGCCGACTCCCAGCGCCGTCAGCGTGTTCGCCAGCGGGTCGCTGAGCGATACGCCGAACAGGCTCTGCTCGATGGCCGCCGTGCGCCGGTACTGCATGTACACCAGCAGCAACACGACCGAGGCGACCAGCAACAGATCGGCTCGGCCGAAAAAGAACGGAAACGATTCGAGAATGAGCTGGAAAACCTCACGCCATGGAAACAACGGAATGAATGCTCCTATGCAGCCGGACTCAGCCGCGCACGCATCATGTCCGACAGCACTTCCAGCGCTTTCTGCAGCTGGACGTCGTCCAAGTTGACGCCGCCGTCATACGACAGGTACAGCGTGTCGAGCAGCTCGTCGGGGACCTCGACGATGACGTCCGGCGTAATGCCGACGCCGTGGATGAAGTGGCCTCCAGCCGTCTCGTAGTGGGCCGTCGTCAGCGCCAGCCCGGCGCCGCCCCGTAGCGGCAAGACGGTCTGCACCGAGCCCTTGCCGAACGTCTGCGTCCCCACCAAAACGGCGACGCCGTTGTCCCGCAGCGCCCCGGCCACAATCTCGGACGCGCTGGCGGAGTACTGGTTCACCAGCACCACCATGGGCATGGACGGGAAGGTGCCTTCCGCTTCGGCCATGTACGTGCGCCGCTGGTTGTTGGCGGATACGACGTGGACCAGCGGGCCGTTCTCAATGAACCGGTCGGCCAGCTGCAGGGCGGTGCTCAGCAGCCCGCCGCCGTTGTTGCGCAAATCAAGAATCAAGCCCTGGATCCCCGCCGCGAGCAAACGGTCCAGCGCCTCGTTCATCTGCGGCATCGTCTTCTCGTTGAAGTTCGAAAGCTGAATGTAGCCCACCGGACCGGCAAGATGCGGCACGTCGTCGGGCGTGATGACGGTCCATCGCTCCACGCTGGGCACTTCGATCTTCTCGCGGATGATGGTGACGTCCCACACCTCGTCGCCGCGCTGAATCGTGAGCACCACCGGCTCGCCCACGGGGCCCCGCATCATGGAGACGGCTTCGTCCTGCGACATGAATTCCGTCTCGTAGCCGTCCACTTTCAGGATCCAGTCGCCGCCGCGCAAGCCCGCCCGGAAGCCCGGCGTTCCGGAGATGGGCGAGATGATGGTCAGCCGCCCGTCGCGAACGCCGACCACAATGCCGATGCCGCCGAATTCGCCTTGCACCGTGTCTTCCTGCATGCGGGCAAAGGCGTTGCGATCCATGTACCGGGTGTAGTCGTCCTCCAGCACCTCGCGCAGCATGCCGTTGATGGTGCCCTTCTGCAGGTACGCCCGCACCAGCGAGAACATGTCGACGTCCTCGACGTGGTACACGTGCACCAGGGCCATGACTTCCAGCGCCGTCGCCAAACTCTCGCTGCGACCAGCTTCCGTCTGGGCACGCCCGGGCTGCTGCAACAAGACGGCCGCGCCTGCTACCGCGAACAACAACGCCGCTATGAGCGCTATGCGCAAAAACCGTCGCTGCACTAGGCACCACCCGTCCCCACGGGCAAGCTCGAGAACGACTCCACACCGGCGCTTCCGGCACGGCGCGGGGCCGCCGGCGGCAAAACTACAACTCCATTATGCTACGCCATTATAGCAAATTCCTTCGCACCGCGTCCAAGAGCACCAGCACGGCGAAGCGGGGCAGCGCGAGCAGGCGCGGGAAGCGGCTGGGTTGCCGCAAAAAACGATACAACCATTCCAGGCCCATGGCGCGCACCCAGCGCGGCGCCCGCCGCACCCGCCCGGACAATACGTCCAGCGTCCCGCCGATGCCCATGGCGACGGGCACGGACCAGGACCGGCGGTGCCGGGCGATAAACAGTTCTTGCTTCGGAGCGCCGAGAGCGACGAACAGCAAGTCGGGGCGGGCCCGCTCCACGAGGGCGACGACGGCCGCTTCCTCTTCGGGCGCGAAGTAGCCGTGATGAGTACCTACGATTTGGAGGCCAGGAAACCGGCGGCATACGTTGCGGGCCGCTTCCTCGGCGACGCCCTCCGCGGCGCCGAGGAAAAACACGCGATAGCCCCGGCGTGCCGCCAGTTCCAGCAGCGCCTCGGTCAGCTCGATGCCGGGCACCCGTTCGGGTATCGGCGTTCCCAGAAGCCGCGCCGCCCAGACGATGCCCACGCCGTCGGGCAACACCCAATCCGCCGCTCGTAGGGCCTGCGCGAACGCCGGGTCGACCCGCGTGGCCATGACGATTTCCGGGTTGGCCGTCACCACGTGCATGCCCGGGCGCGCTTGGCCGGACCGCACCCGCTCCACCGCGTCTGCGATGGCGCTCCGGGCCTCCGCCAGCGTCAGGGCGTCGATGCCGACGCCGAGGATGGAAATGCGCCGCCGTTTCGCCGCCCGCAGCACGCTATCCTCTCGCCCACCGCAAAGCCCGCAGCGCCGTCTCCCGGGCACGCGCCGCCAAAGCCTCCGACCGTTCCCGCAGCAGCGAGCGGAACACCGCCCGCTTCTCCCATACCCCGTCCAGCATCGCCCCCAGCTGCTCCGGCGAAGAAGGCGGCTGCGCAAGGCAAAGCCCCCGCGGCAGCCCGAGCTCGTCGACGTGCGCGGCTACCTTCGGGTCGCCGGACAGCGCAACGAACGGCACGCCCGCGCAAGCGGCGAAGATGAGGGCGTGCAGCCGCATGGTGACGCACACGTCGAGCCGCGAGAAGAGCAGCATCCAATCCCGGGCGGACATGGCCGCGCAGCCGGCCCCGCGCGCTGGCGTCCAGGCCACGATCCGCTGGCCCAAGCCGAGGTCTTCCAGCTTCGCGCCCACAAGGCGCAGCACGGGGCCGTCGCGGCCCGGATGCAACGGGAGCAAGACGACCCGCGCGTTCCATCCCGCAAGCCGCGGGGCCAGCGCGGCCGCCACCGCTTCGCTGACCGCTTCGTCCATGGCCGCGTCGCCCCCGGGGTCCGGCCGCAGCGCCACGCCCACGACGGGGGCGCTTTCCGGCCCGGCCGAAACCGCGCGGGCAGCCAGGCCAAAGACCGGATCCGCCGTGACGGCAAGTTTCCGGTCATCCACCCCCAGCCGCCGCGCCAGCTGGTACGACAACCGGTCCCGCAGCGTCACCTCGGCCGCGGCGTTCAGCGCCCACCGGGCCAGCGCCTGCAGCGGCCGCCGGCGCAGCGGCCCCAGCCCTTGCGCGTAGACGAAGACCGGGACCCCCATCAGGCGCGCCAGGTAGATGAGACCGGCGTAGTACGGCACGCTTCCCCAGCCCGTGACGTCCTGCAGCAGGCTGCCTCCGCCGCTGATGAAAAGCGCCGCGCCCCGCAGTGCGCGCACGACCGCCGGGAGGTTCCAGCGCGGGACGGCCTCGACCCCGAAGCGCGCCGCCGTGGCGGGCGGATCGCCTGACAGCACGACGGCGCGGATTTTGGGCCGCACGGACCGCAAATCGGACAAGATGGCTTCCAGGATGGCTTCGTCGCCCGCGTTGCCGAAACCGTAGTAACCCGAAATGACGACTTTCAATGCGACCGCATCCTTGTGCCGCCTGCGCTCTCCCGCAGCCGCTTCCGCCAAATCGCCGCGACCGCGCCGGCGGCCGCGGCTACGATGGCTCCCAGGAGCAGCCCGTACGCCGTGCGCACGGCGCTGACCCACAGCGCCACGTGGGCGTGGGAAAACGTATTGACGACCGACACCGGCGCCACAACGCCGGCCACGGCCAAAGGCCAGCCCCAGGACCGCCGGCCCCGGGCGAAACAAGCCAGCCCGAGCAGCAGCGCGGGATAGCCGAACAGAAATTCCTTGGTGCGGGGCCGCACCACCAGCCAGCGCTCCAGCGCCTCCCGGAAGGCCAGCTCCCACGAGGACACGGGCAACAGGTTGTTGCCGGTGCGGGCTACGAGCACGAACACGGCGGCCGCCGCCAGCAGGCCCGCCGCCGCATGTTTCCACCCGAAGGGCCCGATGCGCCGCGCCAGCGCTTGCCCCCGCGCCATGAGGCGGCCCCCCACCCCGCCGTCCCATGCGCCGCTCCGTTCCCGGGCGAGTTCCGCCGCGGCCGCTTCGCTCAGCGCCGGCCAAGATTCCATCGCCCACGCCGCCGCGACCGCGGCGATGGGAACGAGATGAGCCGCCTTGACCCCGCGGAACAGCTCCAGCTTCAGGAAAAACCGCGTGTCGCCCAGCGCGGCCGCGACCAGCGCCGCCCCCGCCAGCGTGACGGTCATGGTGATGCCCAGGCGGCGGGCAACCTCCCGGGCGAGGCGGACCAAATCGCGCCCGCGGTCCGTGCGGCCGTTCTCAACGCGGCACCCGCCGCCGGCCTCGCCGGCGCCCGCCAACACGGCCAGCACCGGAAACGCGCACGCGGCCGCAAAGGCCGCTCCCTGCCGCGCCCAGACGTCCCGGCCCGCCAGTTCCAGCGCCGCCGCCAGCGCCCCCGCAGCCGTCACAAGCCCGAGCTCCAGCCGCCAAGGCAGCCGTACGAAGGCTTGTCCAGCCAGCAGCGCCGCGGCCGCCGCGGCCGCGGCCACCAGCACAGGCACGGCAGCCCCGTTGCGCCAGCGCGGCAGCGGCTGCACCGGTCCCACCGTCAAACCCAGGGCGCGCACGCGCTGCACCAGCGCCGACACGTACGCGCCGTTGCGCTCCAGCCACGCCCGAGCCTCCTCTGGGCCAGCCAGCGGCACGACCGCGGGTGCGCCCGTTTCCGCGGTCCCCGCAAACGCCTGCCGCACCTCGTCCGGAACCAGCGCGTGCACGTACAGCGCCCGCGCCTGCCGCTCCAGCACCGCCCGGTTGAAGCGCGCCAGCGCCTGTTCTCCGGTCAGGCGCGCCAGCTCTCGCGGCGGAATGGAGTGCACCAGCACCGCCGCGTCGCCCAACAAGCGCGCCAGCTCCCGCTCGCCCTCCTGCTCGGCGAACTCCACGATGCCCAAAGCCAGCCCTGCCCGCCGCAGCAACTCCGCCGTCGCGGCCAAATCGTCGGGATACCCCGGCATCGCCTCGCCGGCCGCCACAAACAGGCTCCCCGCTCCGCCTTGTGCGACCAGCGCCTCGACGACCTCCGGCGTCCTAGGCACCGGCCGCAGCCCCGCGCGTTCGACCAAAGCCAAGTCCGCCGGGTCCACGACGCCCGCCGACGTCACGCCGCGCGCCGCCCAGTCCGCGAGCAGCTGTTCCACCGGCACGCCCGTGTATACACTTAGCATCCGGAGGGAATCCAGATCCGCGACAATCTCGACGACGTCGTTGCCGCGCTCAATGGCGGCCCGCTGCCCCAGGGACGGCAGCGAAACCACGACGACCATCGCGATGATGATCCAAAGCCAGCCGCCTCGCCGCACACGGCCACTCCCCTCAGCCGTGCCGCAGCCCCGCGGCGACGCGCAAACCGTCTAGGACCGGCCGCCCCACCACGATGAGCCGGCCGGGCTCGTACAACACCTGGTGCACGACGATGGGAAACGGCCCGTTGGCCAAGTCAATGCGCACGCGAAACGCTTCCCGCAGGACGGCGATCAGGAAAGCCGGCAGCGCTTGACCTTGCACCTGCACGTCGTCGGGAACGAACACGATGCCCGTGCCGCCGTCGGGCTCGAAGTGCCCCACCACCAGCGCTTCCACCACGCTGCCGAACACCGCCGCCTGTCCCGCCAGCTCGAGCCCCGCCTCCGTGACCCGCACCTGCACGCCCGGCGGCAGCTCCGGTCTCCCGTTGGCGTACTCGGTCAGCGCCTCCTCCGTTACCGTCAGGCGCACGAAGGCTTCGCCCGCGCGAACCGCCAGCGCCTTCTCCCGCAGGAGCTGGCCCAAATCAAGCCGCACGTTTTCCGCCGCAATGGCCAGCGACTCGACCCGCAGCCCGTCCACCACCACGTTCGCCGCCGCGACGTCTAGCCGCGGCACGGCCCCCGTCAGCAGCGTCAACGCGGGTAGGGCGCGCACGCGCACGTCCAGCGACGAAAGTCCCGTCGCGGCTCGCAGGCTTTCGCCGACGCGAGCGGCCACAAAGGTCGGTAGAAACAGCTGCGCCGCGCCCGCAGCCAGCAGCAGGACGACGATGACGCTGAGCAGGGCTTTTCGCATGCGGCGGACATCACCTTTCCGCGAGGCGCCCGGGCGGCATTGCGCCGCGGCGCGGCCTGCCCGGCGCCGGACGGCCTGCGCCCGGAGCTTAGCCCTTGGCCTTGCCTTTGTGGCGCAGGTACGCCTCGATGAACATGTCGATTTCGCCGTCCATGACCGCCTGCACGTTGCCGGTCTCCACGTTGGTGCGGTGGTCTTTCACCAGCGTGTACGGCTGGAACACGTACGAACGAATTTGGCTGCCCCAGGCGATTTCCCCTTGCTCGCCCCGCAGCTCCGCCATTTTCTTCTGCTTTTCCTCCAGCTTCCGCTGCAGCAACCGCGCCCGCAAGATGCGCATGGCTCGCTCGCGGTTGGCGTGCTGCGAGCGCTCCGACTGGCACTGCACCACGATGCCCGTGGGCAAGTGGGTAATGCGCACCGCCGATTCGGTCTTGTTCACGTGCTGGCCGCCCGCGCCGCTGGCCCGGAACGTTTCGATCTTCAAATCGTCGGGATCGATCTCGATCTCACCGTCGTCTTCCACGTCGGGCTCGACCGCCACCGACGCGAACGACGTATGCCGGCGGCCCGCCGCGTCGAAGGGGCTGATGCGTACCAGCCGGTGCACGCCTCGTTCAGCCTTGAGGTAACCGTACGCCCGGTGGCCTTGGATGCCCAGCGTGGCGCTCTTGATGCCCGCCTCCTCGCCGGGCAGCACGTCGAGCACTTCCACCTTGTAGCCCTTGTCTTCCGCCCAGCGCGTGTACATGCGCATCAGCATTTCGGCCCAGTCCTGGGCCTCGGTGCCGCCCGCGCCGGCGTGGATGGACAAAATCGCGTCCGCGTGGTCGTACTCGCCGTTCAGCAGCGTGGCCAGCTCGAGCCGCTCCACTTCCCGCTCCAGCGCCGCCAGCTGCTGGGCCGCCTCCTGCAGCGTCTCCTCGTCGTCCGCCTCCACCGCCAGCTCCAGCAGCACCTCCACGTCCTGCCGCCGGGCTTCGACCTTATCCCATTCTTCGACTTCCGCCTGCAACTCCTTCTGGCGGCGGGAGATCTGCTTGGCCGTCTCGGGATCGTTCCAGAAGTCGGGCGAGCCCATGCGCTCTTCCAGCTGCTTGGCCTCCGCCCGCTTTTTTTCTATTTCAAAGGTAGTCACCCATTTCGCGGATGCGCTTGCCTACCGCGCGCAGCCGCTCCCGAACTTCTCCCGCGTACACCAACGCCATGCCGTATCCTCCCTTAACTGGCTTTGCCGCAACAATGCTTGTACTTTTTCCCGCTGCCGCACGGGCACGGGTCGTTGCGCCCGATCTTCTGCGCCACCCGCCGGGGCTGCAGCGGCGCCGGCTGCGCACTCCGGCTCGCGGCCGCGCCTTCCGCCGCGACCGCCACGCCGCCGCCCGGCTCCGCACCGCCGTGGTAGCCCGTAGCCCGCGCCAGCAGGTCTACGCCACCCCGGGGGCGCGGCGCCTCCGCCCGCACCCGCACCCGGAACAGCGCCTTGACGGTATCCTCCTGGATGGAGCTCATCATGGCCCGGAACATGTCGAACGCTTCGATCTGATACTCCAAAAGCGGATTGCGCTGCCCGTACGCCCGCAGGCCGATGCCCTCCCGCAGGTCGTCCATGTTCCGCAGGTGCTCCATCCACTTGAGGTCGATAATCTGCAGCAGGAAATGCCGCTCGATCTCCCGCATCAAGGCGGGGCCGAACTCCCGCTCGCGCGCCTCGTACGCCGTGACGACGTACGACTGCAGCCGCTCCAGCAGCGCCGGGCGTTCCCGCGGGTCGTCGAGGGCGTCGGGCACCGGCACGTCCGCCGCCGGCCGGTTCACCAGGTCGGCCACGCGCTCGCGCAAGGCCACCAGGTCCCACTCGTCCGCGTGCAGCTTGGCGTCGCAGTAGGTGTCCATGTACTCGCTGACGACGCGCCGCATCATGTCGAGGATGTTGTCCCGCAGGTTTTCGCCCATCAGGACCTTGCGCCGTTGATCGTAAATCACTTCGCGCTGCTTGTTCATCACGTCGTCGTACTGCAACACCTGCTTGCGCAGCTCGAAGTTGCGGCCTTCCACCCGCTTCTGCGCGCTCTCGATGGCCTTAGTGATCTGCGGATGCTCGATGGGCACGTCGTCTTCCCAGCCCAGCCGTTCCATGAGGCTTGCGATGCGCTCCGACCCGAAAAGGCGCATCAGGTCGTCCTCCAGCGACACGTAAAACCGCGAAGAGCCCGGGTCGCCCTGGCGGCCCGCGCGGCCCCGCAGCTGGTTGTCGATGCGGCGGCTTTCATGCCGCTCGGTGCCGATGACATGCAGCCCGCCCAGCCGGCGCACTTCTTCCTGTTCCGGCGCCAGCTTCTGCCGCATCTCCTCGACGAGCGCCCTGTACTCCGCGTGCGCCTTGGCCAGCCATTCCGGCGCGTTGGCCGCCGACGCCGCCGTCAGGTCCGCCGCGGCCGCGATCTGCTCGTCGGTCCAACCGCGCTTGCGCATCTCCTGCCGGGCCAAAAACTCCGGATTGCCGCCCAGGAGAATGTCCGTGCCGCGGCCCGCCATGTTGGTCGCGATAGTCACGGCGCCTTTCTTGCCCGCCTGAGCGATAATCTCCGCCTCGAGCTCGTGGTACTTGGCGTTCAGCACCTGGTGGGGGATGCCCCGCTTTTTCAGCATGGCGCTGAGCTTCTCCGACGCCTCGATGGACACCGTGCCCACCAGCACCGGCTGCCCCTTGGCGTGCCGCTCGGCGATCTCCTCGACGACCGCCTTCCACTTGGCCTCCTGGGTCTTGAAGACCAAATCCGGGTAATCCACCCGGATCATGGGCTTGTGCGTCGGGATGACGACCACGTCCATGCCGTAGATTTCACGGAACTCGTCTTCCTCGGTCTTGGCCGTGCCCGTCATGCCCGCCAGCTTCTTGTACATGCGGAAGTAATTCTGAAACGTGATGGTGGCCAGCGTTTGCGACTCGCGCTGGATGCGCACGCCCTCTTTGGCCTCGATGGCCTGGTGCAGCCCGTCGCTGTAACGGCGGCCGAACATGAGGCGGCCCGTGAACTCGTCGACGATGATGACTTGGCCGTCCTTGACCACGTAGTCGCGGTCGCGGTGGAAGAGGACGTGGGCTTTGAGCGCCTGGATGATGTAGTGGTTGAGGCGGAAGTTTTCCTCGTCCACCAGGCTCTCGACGCCCAGCATCTTCTCCAGCACCCGGATGCCCTCTTCGGTCAGGGCCACGGTACGGGCTTTTTCGTCGACGGTGTAGTGCTCGTCCCGCTTCAGCTTCGGGACGATCTTGGCGAACTTGTAATAATGGTCCGCCGATTCTTCCGCCGGGCCCGAGATGATGAGGGGCGTGCGGGCCTCGTCGATGAGGATGCTGTCCACCTCGTCGATGATGGCGTAGTTCAGCTCCCGCTGGACGATTTGGTCCGGCGAGCGCACCATGTTGTCGCGCAGGTAGTCGAAGCCGAACTCGTTGTTGGTGCCGTACGTCACGTCGGCCGCGTACGCCCGCTTGCGCTCGGCGAAGTCTTTGCCGTGCACGATGACGCCCACGCTCATGCCGAGGAAGTGATAAATGGGCCCCATCCACTCGGCGTCGCGCTTGGCCAAGTAGTCGTTGACCGTCACGATGTGAACGCCTTTGCCCTCCAGCGCGTTCAGGTACGCCGGAAGCGTGGCCACCAGCGTCTTGCCTTCGCCGGTGCGCATCTCGGCGATGCGGCCTTCGTGCAGCACGATGCCGCCCATAAGCTGCACGTCGAAATGCCGCATGCCCAGCGTGCGCCGCGCGGCCTCGCGCACCACGGCGAACGCCTCGGGCAGCAGGTCGTCCAGCGTCGCGCCGTTGGCCAGCCGCTGGCGGAATTCCGCGGTCTTGCCGCGCAGCTCCTCGTCCGACAGCTTCTGGATATGCGGCTCCCACGCGTTGATGGCTGCGACGATTTGCTGCAGCCGTTTCAGCTCCCGCGGGTTGGGGTCCAAAAGCTTTTTCAACAGCCCGATCATGACGGGCCTCATCTCCTTCGCTGGACAAAAAACGCCCGGAGCCGCCCGAGCTCGACCACAAGTATATCACGTTTCCGCGGGGCGTTCACCCCGCGGCCCCAGCGCGCGGCCGGCGGCCGACCGCATCCAGCACGGCCCGAACGGCCGCGTCGGCCAAGTCTTTCTCCACCAAGGCGCAACCCACCAGCCACCGCTCCTCGCCACCGGCGCGGCGCTCGTCCGCCACCAGCGCCGCGAGGACCACGTGCTTCGGCCCCAGGACGATGGTCTGCAGGTCGTACAGGGCCACGGCCGCCCGGGGATCATGCTCCGGTCCCTCCGCCTCCCACTGCGCCACCGCCGCCAGCGCGGCCTCGGCCGCCAGCCGCGGCCGGGCGCTGACTACGTCCGCCCCGACGACCTCGCCCTCGTACAGCCCGTCGCCGGCCCGCAGCTTGACCGTGACGCGGCAGCCGTGCCGCGTCGATTCCACCGTCAAGCTGTGCAGCTCGGGCGCGGCGGCCGGGGCGACCGCCGGCCCGTCTTCCAGCAGCGAGACGCGCAGTTGCCGGGGATGTACGGGCAAGTTGAACAGGGCTGCGCACACCGCGGCCACGTCAGCGGCGATTTGGTCGGGCGACCGGGATCCCGCGGCCAACAGGTGAATGGTCTCCACGTCGCCGCGCTCGTTCAGCACTACCCGGGCGGCCGCCACGCCCCGCACCCGCCCCAGCGTCGCTTCCAACTCGCGCACCACCGGTTCCACCGCCATGGCCCCAACGTCCATCGCGCCGGCACCACCTTTCCAAATATTCCGACCAATCACTTCGTGCCGGCGCCCCCTCTTCCTGCCGAGGGCGCGCCCGCCTACTTCCGCCCCGGCTCCCGCGGCGCCGGGTGCGCGAAGTCCAGCACTTTAAACTGCGCGCTGCGCGGGCCCAGCGGCGCCAGCCCTTCCCGGTGCGCCGCGTCCACCAGCGCCCAGATGCCGCCGTGCACCAGCCCGTGGCCGCCGAGCAAAATAGGCAGTTTCGACGCGGCCGCCGCCGCCGTCAGCTCCCGCAGCCACGGGTCCTGGATCTGCTCCGGCATTTTCAGATCCGAATAGAAGCGGTCCGCCGCGCTCACGACCCGCCGCGCGTGCGCCAGCAGCACCCGGGTGTCCAGAAACGCCGTGCCGCACAGCGTCTCCAGGACGCGCACCAGCCCCGCCGCGCCCACCGCGTCCAGCAAATGGCCCAGCAGCGACCGCACCTCGCCCCGCACGTCGCGCCCGAGCGCCTTCATCCCCCGCTCCTCCGACAGCAGCCGGATGCGGCAGCGGGCCTGCTCGTCCAAATAGGCGAAAAGCGGGCCGTTCAGCCGGCCGAAAATGAACACGTCCTTGGTGGGATCAACCAGCGCGCGTTTGGCCGCTTGCACGGGCGCCAAATCGATGGTTCCCCGCTCCGCCAGCTCGCCGATGACGCGCCTAACCCGCGGCCCGCAGCCCGGATGCACCCCCAGCACAAGCATGTCGCTGGGCGTGTCCACGTCAAAGTGAAAGCCCAGCCGCCGCGGCAGCGCCGCGAGGGGCAAGCCCGCCTCGTGGTGCAGCGCCAGCGCCAGCGAGTTGTCCATGGGCGGCGGCGGAATTTGCAGCATGGCGTCGGCGGGCGCGAAGGCGATGATGTCGGCGGAAAAGACGTTGTTGGCCGCGACGAACCGCTCGCGCGCGCGGAACAGGCCGCCGATGAAGCCCATTTCCTCCTCCGTCATCAGCGGCCCGGCGCCGCCCCCCATGGCCACCACGGCCGGCAGACCGCGGCGGCGGATCAGTTCCTGCAGGCGCCGGCCGAAGTGAAACGCCACCCCGGGCGGATCCAGGTCAACCTCGGCGCCCAGGGCGCGGGCCTGCTCGGCCAGCTCAGCGCGCTCGGTGCACACGATAACGCCCGCAAACACGCCCGTGGCCCGGGCCTTCTCGATCTGCTCCAGCACGATGGCTTCCCGTACTTGCCGCAGCAGTTGCTCCGGAGGACTTGCGGCGGGTCCCCCCTCGAAGATGATCAAAAACGGCGCCGCCTGCACCGCCTCGTTCCGCCTCCGTTACAACGCACCCAGAACGAATCGGCGTGGGCAGCGCGCCCACGCCGGACAGCGATCTCGCGTTAGGAATAAGCTTCCATTAATACTCCGGTTCGATGAGCCCGTAGTTGCCGTCGCGGCGGCGATAGAGGACGTGGACTTCGTCGGTTTCCGCGTCGGTGAAGACGAAGAAATCGTGGCCCAACAGTTCCATCTGCAAAATGGCTTCGTCCAGCGTCATTGGCTTGAACGCAAACCGCTTGACCCGGACGACGCGCGGCTCGCTTTCGTCGCCTTCGCCCTCCTCGTCCAGGTCTTCGGCCGGCTCCGCCGGCATGGCGACGGGCTTGCCGCCCTCCTGCAGCTTGCGGTGAATGCGCGTCTTGTACTTGCGCACCTGGCGCGCAATGCGATCCACCGCGGAGTCGATGGACACGTACATGTCGTCCGTCTTGCCGACGCCCCGGACGAGCAGGCTGCCGACTTGGATCGTCACTTCGGCCACGTGGTTGTCCCGCTCGGTGTACATCACCACTTCGGCGCGCAGCGGGCGTCCGTCGTCGAAGTACTTCTGCAGCTTGCTGATGCGGCGCTCGGCATGTTCCCGCAGCGCCTGCGTCACCGCCACGTTTTTCCCGGACACCGTCAAGTGGATCGCTTTGGCTTCCTGCATGATCCTCGCCCCTTCCGGCTTGCTCACGGCTGCTTGTCGAAGCTTCCGGGCGTCGCGTCAAGCGGGGAAGAACGTGTCGTCAGGATAGATCTTCCTTGGCCCCGGATCGGAATCCTGCCGTCCGCGGCGGGGAAAGAGGAGCCATGTGAGACATGTTGAAATAATTGCGAATAGTTCACCTCGTGAAAGGGGCTTCGCCGCAATGAAAGCTCGCCGCGCTGCCCAGCGCCCCGTTTCCTTTTCCGTAGCCGACGCCGCCCAGCGCTTGGGCCTCACCGCCGCGCAAGTCCGCCGCTTCGCCGAGGCGTACCGCGACTTCCTCGGATTGCGGCGCGCCGGCGACGGCGACTGGACGTTCACGGCGGAACAGCTGCGCTTCCTGGGCGTACTCGCCGCCGGCGGAACGGCCGCGCAAGCCGGCGCTGCGCTGCGCGCCGGCCGTCTCGCCGCGGGCCCGCAAACGGAGGCCGTCCCGCGGCCCGCCCCCATCCAGGACGCCCCAGCCGATTCCCAGCCCGCCGGCGCTGCGCTGCCCGCCGAGCCGCAAGCGGCCGCCGCTCCCGCGCCGCGGGAGCTTTGGGACCGCATCGACGATGTCGCCCTCTGCCTGGAAGACCTCGCCGAGGAGACGAAGCAAGTTCAGATTTTGCTTTCCCGGATCATCGCCCTGCTGGAGGCGGGCCAGCACGCCGCCCCGGCGCCCGTGCGCCCGTGGGTGCCCGCCGAGCTGACGCCCGCCCCCGGCGCGGTCCACGCGTTCATCCCTGGTTCTCCGCCTGACCCTGCTTCTCCGCCTGCTTGCTCGGACGCAGGCTGATGGCGACGTCCAGCGTGCCCAGGCGCGTGTGCAGCGGGACGATGAGCCGCTTCATGTTCACGGCGGAAATGATGGTGCCCCGCCCGGTGATGACGGTCGGGGGTGAAATGGTGCAGCGAATCCCCTGGTCCTCGAGCAACGCCATGGCTCGCCCGGAAATGACGTTGCCCAGCTCGGCGATGGCGCTCTCGCTGGTCTCGTCGTAAAACACCTTGCGCTCGCCCGTCAGCTCGTACACGATGTTCATCGCCATCTCCTCGGTGGTGCCGAAGAGCACCGTGCCCTCCAGCTCCCCGGTGACGCCGATCAACACCGTGATGTCTTTGGTCGTGTAGTCCGTCTCGGCCAGAGACAGCTCGCCGCGCTCCACTTCGCAGTTGAGTTCCTGCTTCAACACGTACGCCGCCGCCGAGACGAAGGGCTGCATGTGCTCGACCCGCATCTGCACTACCCCCTGCTTACACCATCGCATCAGGACCGCAAGACCGTCATTCGATGATGCGCGCGATGGCCAGCGTATACTGGCCGGCCAGGTCCACTTCTTTCATGGCTTCCCGCGCCTTGACCGCCTCTTCCTCGGTGGCGGGCCGCTCCCCGACCCGCGCGTAGCGGGCCGGCAACACCCGCACCCGCGGCCGGTTCAGGCCGGGAGGCCCGGGATGGATGACGACCGCCTCGCACCCGTCCGACAGCCGCACGACGGTGCCGACGGGATAACCCGGCACGAACTTGATCAGCGTCCGCACCGTTTCCAGGTCGAACTCCGTTCCGGCCCCGGCCATGATGGCTTCCTGCGCTTCGTGAGGAAGGGCTCCCCGCGAGACGCACACCATCTCCACGTACGCGACCGCGACCGACATGATCAGGCTCAGTGGATGCATGGCCGCGCCCGTGAGCCTGTCCGGATAGCCGCTGCCGTCCAGCCGCTCGTGGTGCTGCGCCGCGATGGTCTTCACCAGCGGGCTCACCTCGCGCAGCGGGCGCAGCAGTTCCCGGATGATGTCCACGTGGTCTTGGACCCGCTCGGCCAGCCAGAGCCCCAAATCCTGCAGCAGCGCCGCGGTGAACAGGTGCCGCGCCGCCGTGTCGCCCTTCATCGCCCTCCCGACCAAGGCCGCGACGACCCCGGTGTTGATGGCCAGGGCGATGCGCTCGTCGATGAGCGCGCCCCACGTCGGGTAGAACAAGAATCCTTCGCCGGGCTTAAGGCGCGACAGGTCGTCGCACGCCATGGCTACGGCCTCGTTCAGCTCGTCGTAGGGCAAGCTCAGCGTCTTTGCGGCGCGCAAGTCGCGGACCTGCAGTATCAGCCGCCGCAGCAGCTGGCGCACCGCCATGTACGTCTTCGGCTCCAGCGGCTCCCGCACCGGCAAGCCTTCGAAGCCGATGTGCTCCACGTACGCCCAGCGAAATCCTCGCTCCCACAAACGGTCGACCGCCGGCAGCGTCAGCGGCTGTCCCGCCGCCAGCACGTAGGCGCCTCGCTCGTCGACAAGCGGTCGAGCCAGCACGACGTTGGCCGGCGCACTGCGCAAATTGATGCGACGCACGGCTATTCCTCCGTCCGAACGTACAAGAACGGCCCAGCCGTCTTCAGCCCGTAGCGCCCGGGATAGAAGATGGTCTCGGTGCTGCCCAAGAGCAAGTACCCGCCGGGCGCCAGGCTGGCCGCCAGTTTGGCGAACACGTAATCCTTCGCCTCTTCGGTGAAGTAAATAATGACGTTGCGGCACAAGATCAGGTGCTGCTGCGCCGGGTACGGATCCTTCAGCAAATCGTGCAGCGCGAACTTCACGTAGCGGCGAATGGCGTCGCTCACTTGCCAGCGGCCGTCCCCCAGCGCC
The DNA here is from genome assembly GCA_017577945.1 of Bacillota bacterium. Classification (NCBI taxonomy): domain Bacteria; kingdom Bacillati; phylum Bacillota; species Bacillota bacterium. The sequence goes on along the minus strand of PKQS01000013.1, from coordinate 43,956 downwards.
GTGAAAAACCGGCGCCGCCGCTCTTCGGACACTTCCCGCAGCCGGTCGTCACTGAAAATGCCAAGGCGCGCCTCGGCCAGCGCCTCGCGATCGATATCCGTGCCGATGACCCGGTGCCGCGTCCAGCTGCCCGGCTCCATCTCCTCCAGCAGGATGGCCACCGAATACGCTTCCGGGCCCGTCGAACACCCCGCGCTCCACACCCGCAGGCTGTCGTAGCGGCTGCGCAGCGCGGGCAGCACCTTGCCGGCCAGCTCGGCGAAGCGCTCGGGATTGCGAAAAAATTCCGTGACATTGATGGCCAAATAGTCGGTGAGCTGCTGGCGCATCTGCGGGTCAATGCGCACGGCGTCGGCCAGTTCCCGCAAGGAGCTTAAGCCTTTGCGCCCGACGAACCCGCGCAGCCGGCGCAGCATCTGCTTTTCCTTGTACGCGGACAGGTCCAGTCCGGCCACCTCTTTGAGGGTCCGCTGCAAGTAGAGGTAGTCGCCGTGCTCCTGCCGGTCTTCGGCATTGAGTTGTTCGTCGAAACCTGCTTGTTGCGCGTTGAGCTCGGGGTGCACCCGCCAGCCTCCTCAGCGGCCCTTGCGCACCAGGCGCGTCAGCGCGCCGGCGATTTCCGGCAACGGGCAAATCTCGTCGGTCAAGCCCATCTCAGTCACCGCCCGCGGCATGCCGTACACGACGCTGGTCTGCTCGTCCTGCGCCAGCACCTTGCCGCCGGCCCGCTTGAGCTTGCGCGCCCCCCGCGCCCCGTCCATGCCCATGCCGGTCAAGATCACCGCCACCACGTCGCCGCCCCACACGTCGACGGCTGACTCCAGCGTCACGTCCACCGCCGGTCGCATCCCCAGGTGCGGCGGGTCGTGGGTCAGTCGCATGCGGCCGTAGCGGTCGAACACCAGGTGCATTCCGCCCGGCGCGATCCACGCCTCGCCTGGCTTCGGCTGCCGGAACTCGACGGCTTCCCGCACCGTCAGCGGCGACAGCCTATCCAGCCTCTTGGCCAGCGAAGCCGTGAAGCCCGGCGGCATGTGTTGCACGATGATAACCGGGCGCGGGAAGTCGCCCGGCAGCTGCTCCAGCACCGTGCTGAGCGCGGCCGGCCCGCCGGTGGACGAGCCGATGACGACAGGCGCCACGCCCAGCGACAGGCCGTCCGGGAGACCGAGGACCGCGCCCGCCGCCAACCATTCCGGGCGAATCGCCGGCTCCTCCTCGGCGGCCGCCGTCTCCCGCGCCGCCGGCACCGCCGCATCCGTCGCAGCGGAAGGCGCCCCGCTCCTTCCCGTCGTTGCCGCGCGGAACGTCGCCGCCGCCTCGGCGGCCGTCGCGCCCGCCACGCCCGTGGCCGCACCTTCGTCCCCCGCCGTGAAGCGCCGTTGCACCTTGGCCCGCGCCGCGGCCCGCACTTTTGCCACCAGCTCGTCGCGCACGTCTTCCAGGTTCAGCGAGATGGGACCGCCCGGCTTGGCCACGATGTCCACGGCGCCCAGCATCAGCGCCTCGACGGCGGCCGGCGTCTGGTGCTGCGTCACGCTGGACACCATCACAACCGGCATGGGCCGGCGCGCCATCAGCTCGCGCAGCATCTGCAGCCCGTCCATGCGGGGCATCTGCACGTCCAGCGTGATGACGTCGGGGTTCAGCGCCAGCGCCTTCTCCAGGCCGTCCTGGCCATCCCGGGCCGTGGCGACGACTTCCATCCCCGCTTCCGTCAAGAAGCGGGAGATCATTTGCCGCATCAAGGCGGAGTCGTCGACGACGAGGACGCGCACGCTGTCCGGCAAGTCACTTCACCAGCTTCCCCACCGCCTGCAGCACGCGCTCCGGCTCAAACGGTTTGACGACGAAATCGCTGGCGCCGGATTTGATGGCCTCCAGCACCGCGCTCTGCTGCCCAAGGGCGCTGCACATGACCACCTTCGCGCCCGGGTCCAGCTTCTTCAGTTCTTTCAGCGCCGTCAAACCGTCCATCTCGGGCATCGTAATGTCCATCAAAACGACGTCGGGCTTGTGCCGCGCGTACTGTTCCAGCGCCTCACGCCCGTTGGCGGCTTCCACCACTTGATGGCCGGCCTCGGTCAAGAGCTTGTTGAGCCGCATGCGCATAAACTGCGCATCGTCAACGATCAACACGAGGGCCATCGACGCGAACCTCCCCATACCAGTACTGGCGCGGCGTAATCACCTCGTCCGGGCTCCCCACCCGCCGCACCGTGGCTTGCCCCGTGCGCAAGTCCCAGCAAAGCGTGCGGCCTTCCCGCCCGCCGATGCGCTCGGCGACCAGCGGAATGCCGTGCTTTTGCAGCGCCGCCCGCGTCGCTTCCGCGTTGCGGGCGCCGATGTCCCCCAGCGACGCCAAGTTCAGCATCTGGGCGCCGCCCGCGGCCTGCGCGTAAATGTAGCGGCGCTCGGCGCCGAGCTTCGCCATCTCCTCCAAGAGAAACGGCACCGCGGTCTCCACGTACTTGGCGGGTTGATCGTCGTTGCCATTGACTTGTTTGGGCAGCACCATATGCGCGGCGGCCGAAACGCGGTTGACGGGGTCGCACAAGATAAGTCCGATGCATGATCCGAGTCCATACATTATCCATTTTTCCTCGGCCGCCCGCCCCACCCGGTGCTCCCCCAATCCCAGCACTACGTTCAACTCAGAGCCTCCAAACGCTCCAAATCGCCCCGGCCGGGAATCCAGAGCAGGTAGGCGCTGCTGCCCTGGCCGTTGCCTGCCAGCTGCGCTCGCACGACCGGCAGCTCCGACCGCTTTTCCATGGCCAGCGCCGCCGCCAGCGTCTCCAGCAGCGCGCCGACCATGTCGCAAACGACAGCCGGCGGCGACGGGTTGATGCGCATGGCGTAGGTGTCGGCCAGTTCGTTGAGGAAGGCGGAACAGACCACGTTGCCCATCTCGCCCAGGGCCGACTCCGCCAGCTCCTCGTCGTCGCAAGGACCGCCCATGAGGGACTGCAGAAACCCGGCGCAGTCTTCCTGCGGCACGATGAGGAGCAAGAACCCTTCCAGGTCGCCGCGGACTTCCAGGACGACGCCCGCGATGGGCATCTCCGCGCGTCCCCACAGGATCGGCAGCTCCGCCAGCCGGTGAGTGGTGAGCGTCACGTAGCTCGGCCGCAGCACCCGATCCCCCAGGAAACGCGACAGCGCCTCCGCCGAGCGGCTAAGCGCTCTTTCCATAACGGCCCTCGCGGCGTCGGACGCGATGGTCAATACGGCGCACCTCCTTGGCAAAGCCCGTTACGTCGAAAATCAGCGCGACGGAACCGTCGCCCAGAATCGATGCGCCGGAGATGCCGGGCACCTGGCCGTCCAGCCCCTCGATGGTCTTGATGACCGTCTCCTGCTCGCCGATGAGCTCGTCCACCGCCACCGCCAGCCGTCCCGTGGCCGACTGCAGGATCAGCACCGGGTTGTCGTCGGCTTCGTTCCAGGCGGCGGCGAACTCGTCGCCCCACACCAGGCCGGGGTTGACCAGCGGGATCACTTGTTCGCGAATGGTCACCATGGGCCAGCCGTTGGCGTAATGAACGGAACGGCCGTGCACCAGCACGATTTCGTCCACCGAATCCAGCGGCACGGCGAAGATGGTCCGGTGGATGCGCACGAGCATGGCCTGCACGATGGCCAGCGTCAAGGGCAGCCGGATGGTCCAGACGGTGCCCTTGCCGACTTCCGACGCAACGGTGACGCTGCCGTTCACCCGCTCGATGTTGCGGCGCACCACGTCCAGGCCCACGCCGCGCCCGGAGACGTCGGTCACTTGCTGGCTAGTCGTAAAGCCCGGCAAGAACAGCAGGTCCAACGCCTCGCTGCCGTGCAGCTGCTTGGCTTGCTCCTCCGTGATCAAGCCTTTCGCCAGCGCCACCCGCTTGATCTTCTCGGGATCGATGCCGCGGCCGTCGTCGGCGACTTCGATGTAAATGTGGTTTTCCTGGTGGTACGCCGCCAAGCGCACCGTGCCCGCGGGAGGCTTGCCCGCGGCCCGGCGCTGCTCGGGCGGCTCCAGGCCGTGGTCGATCGCGTTGCGTATCAGGTGGACCAACGGGTCGCTGATCTGCTCGATGACCGCCCTGTCCAGCTCGGTGTCTTCGCCGGACATGACGAAGTTGACTTCTTTGTTGAGCCGGCGGGCCAAGTCGCGCGCCATGCGCGGGAAGCGGCGGAAGAGCGTTTCCAGCGGCACCATCCGCGCGCTCATGATGGTGTCCTGCAAATCGGTGGTGATGCGGTTCAGGTGGCTCGCCACCAAGTTCAGCTCTTCCACCAGCTGGTGCCGGTCCATCTCGACGTGGCCCAGCCGCGCCAGCCGGGTCCGGTCGATGACGAGCTCGCCCACCAAGTTCATGAGCTTGTCCAGCACTCGCACGCTGACGCGAACCGTATCCGCCCCGAGCGCCGCGCCGCCGCTGTCGCCGCTGTTTTTGCCACCCGCGGCTGTCCCGGCGCGGCCGTTGCCCGCCGCGGCGGCTGTCCCGGCCGGCGCCTTGGCCTCCGCGGCGCCCACCGGCGCGCCGTTTTCCTCCGAGCGTTCCGCCGCGGCTGCCGGCTCCGGCGCGGCCGCGACCTGCTCCGCGGCCGGCTCGCCGACCGGCTCAATCTCGATGCTGCGCAGCTGCGACACTTCCGCCAGCGCCTGCCGCACCTCGGCCGCGGTGCGGTCCGTCACCAGCACGGCATCCAGCACGCGGTGCTCGGACATCGGGTCCTCGATCTGCGCCCGCGTCGGCGTCGACTGTGCGAGCCGGCCCAGCTCGTCGAACACCATCAACGTTTGATACAGCCGGATGGACGGCATGGCCGCATCCTCTTCCACTTCGATGCGGCACCGGAACACGTTCCGGCCCGCGGCCGCCGCCTCCTGGACGAGCGCCGCCAGCGCGGGGTCCAGGCCCCCGCTCGGTGCGGTGGCCGGCCGGCTACCCCGGGCGCTACCCCCGGCGGCCCGCGCCGGGCCGGCGTCGTCCTCCGCGTGGCTGGCCAGCGCCTCCAGCCGCTCCACCAACGGATCGACGTTAACGCCGGCGTCGTTGCCCGTCTCCTCGATGGCGCGCAGGCAGCGCCGCAGCACGTCCACCGTCTCCAAGAGCGCGTCCACCGTGTCGGCGTCGGGCTCCCGCCGCCCTTGGCGGATTTGATCCAGCAGCGACTCCAGCGCGTGGGTCAGGCGCGCCGTGGCTTCCATGCCGGCCGTGGCGGCGCCGCCCTTCAGCGTGTGCGCGGCCCGGAAAATGGCGGCCACCGCGTCCGGATCATTTCCCTGCTCCAGGACGACCAGCAGTTCCTCGATGGTGTCGACCTGCTCCGCCGACTCCGTGAGGAACAGTTCCATCTCCTCAGGGGTCAGCTCAAACCTCGCCATCCCGCTCCGGCTCCTTTTCGAATCGTGCCAGCGCTTCCCGCTCGCTGGCCGACAGCACGCGGGCCACGTCCAGCATGATGACGAGCCGGTCGTCCAGCCGGGCAATGCCCGTGATGTACTGGGTGTCCAGGCTGAGGATGTACGGCGACGGCGGCTCGATGCGGTCGCGGTCGACGCGGAGCACTTCCGTTACCGCGTCGACGATGACGCCCACCGTCTTGTCCTCCATCTCCACGACCACGATGCGCTGCTCGTCGCTAGCCTGCGCCGCCTCCAGGCCGAACCGCTTGCGCAGGTCGATGATGGGAATGACGCTGCCCCGCAGGTTGATGACGCCTTCCACGAAATCCGGCGTCCGGGGCACCCGGGTAATCTCGGGGACGCGAATGATCTCACGCACCTGGTGAATGTCGACGGCGTAATATTCGCCCGCCAGCTTGAACACGACCATCTGCGCTTGGTCCTGCACGGCCCGCTCCGCTGCCACGCCGCTCACGCTCCCGTTTTCTCCGTCCCCGGCTGCCTGGGGCATGATGTCCATTCCTCACTGGCCGCGAGCCGGGCGTCCATCACTTGATGCGAAAACGTTCGACCGGCTCCCGCAGCTTTTCGGCCATGGCCTTCAGCTGCCGCACGGCGTCGGCCACCTCGTGGATGGACGCGTGCATCTCCTCGGCCGCGGCGCTGACTTCCTCCGACGACGCGGCGGTCTGCTCCGACACCGCCGAGATGTTCTCGATGGCCCGCACCACCTCGTCGCTCTGCGCCGTCATTTCCTCGGCCGCCGACGTGTTCTCCTGCGTGATGCGCGCCACCTCGCGCACAGCCAGCATCACTTGCCGGCCCCGCTCGGCGATGGCCTGGGCGTCCTCCGTGATGCCCTGCACCTGCCGGTCCGTCTGCTCCAGCGCGGCGACGATTTCAACCAGCGCCGCGCCCGCTTCGCGCGCCCGCTCCATGCCGCGCTGCACTTCGACGGTGCCCATCTGCATGGCCTGCACGGCCTCGTCGACGCCGCGCTTCATGTTGACGACCAGCTCGGCGATTTCCTTGGCGGACTCGGCCGAACGCTCGGCCAGCTTCCGCACCTCGTCGGCCACCACCGCGAAGCCTTTGCCGTGCTCGCCGGCGCGCGCCGCCTCGATGGCCGCGTTCAGCGCCAGCAAGTTGGTCTGCTCGGCGATGCCGGAGATGACTTCCACGATTTCGCCCACTTTGGCCGAATGCTCGCCCAGCTGCTGCACTTTCTCCGCCAAGGCGAAGACCCTGCGGTGAATCTCCTCCATGCCCGCCACGGTCCGCTTCACCGTCTCGCTGCCGCTGCGGGCGATGTTCATGCTGTTGTTGGACGCTTGCGCCACTTGCGCGGCGTTGGCCGCCACGCTGTCCAGCATCTTCATCATTTCTTCCACGAGCCGGCCGCCGTTCTCGACGGCCCGCGCCTGGGCCCGCGCGCCGTCCGCGATGCGGTCGATGGCCTTCTTCAAGTCGCCCATGATGCGGACGACGTCATGCACCGAGCGGCTCTGCTCGCCGGTGCCCGTGGCCACCTGCTCGATGGTCTGCGCAATTTGCTGGGTGACGCGCGTCGCTTCCTCCGCCGACGCGGCCAGGCTGGCGCTGCGCTCGTTCAGCGCCGCGGTGGACGAATCGAGCTCCATGATGATGTGGCGCAAGTTGGCCACCAGGATGTTGAACGCCTCGGCCACGCGGCCGATCTCGTCGTCCTGCGTCAGCTCCACCGGCTCCACCGTCAAGTCGCCTTCGGCGATGCGCCCAGCCATGTCCGCGACGCGCTGGATGGGACGAGTGATTGCCCGGGTCAACAACACCGCAGCCGCCATGCCCGTCGCGATGACCCCCGCCGCCAACAGAAGAATTTCGGTACGGTTCCGCGCGGCCAGATCCGCGGTAGCCTGCTGCGACCGCTGCAGCGATTCCTCGACGTACTGGTTCAGCCGGTGCACGGCGTCGCGCGTCGCGTTCGCGTGGTCGATGAGCAGCACCTGCTGCGCCAGCGTGCGCCCGGCTTCCTCGAGGAAGCGCTGCCAGTGCTCGCCCGTTTCCGCCAGCAGCGCGCGCATTTGATCGTCCAGCGCGTTGGCCTGCAGAAAAGCGTAGGACTCCTGCCAGGCCGCCCGCATCTGGTCGGTGAACTCCAGCGGCAGGAAGTAGTCGAGCACGCTGGTGATGGTGTTTTCGGTCAAAACTTCCAGGCGGTGCGCTTCAATGGCTAGATGAACGTCGACCTGAAGGACTCCTTCGAAGGAAGTCACCATCTCGTCGAACGAGCGCAGGCTGAAGCCGACGATGAGGGCGCTCAGAAGCAGCACGACGGCGAATCCCCCGGCGATTTTCGCCGCGATAGGCACGCCCTGCATCTTCGCCACGCCTTGGTTGCTCATCCCGAGCCGCCTCCCTCTTAGCGTTCCCCAGAATTTCATCGGGCGGGACGCGCCCGTCCTAAAGGGGTTCGCTTTCCGAACGAGTCCTAGGACGATGGTCCTAGAAAGGGCCTAGGGGGAAAACAGGACCGACGACCCACAGGAGTTAACTTACATGCGCCTAATAAATCCTGCAGGGAACGGCACACGCCGGGCGAGAAATATTCCCGGCGAAACGCCCCCCGGGGCGCGCTCGGCCAGGGCTGCAACCCCCACCCCCAGGTCTTGGCCGCCGCAGCCCCGGGGGGTGTTTCGTTCCCCGCGGAAAAACTTGAAAGGACTGACGGATCACTTCTTGTCGAAATATGTCAGGTCCTCTAAGAGAATGTTTGCCCGCCGGATTCTTTCTCTGCTTTTTCCTGCAGAACTTCAACCTTTCTGATCGATAAAGCGGGCTTCCGTGTCGTTGGGACGCGGCTGAGCGTAGGCGCGCGCCGCGCGCTTGGCGGAGTCCACGTCCTTCAGCTGGGCGCGCAGGGCCCGCAGGCGTTGGCGAAGCCTGTTCTCGGTCTCCCGCTCCACGGGTTCCAGCTCCTGCATCACGGCGCTCAGGTGGGCCAAGAGATCGCGGAAGTGAGCCAGCACCGTCGCAAAGGCGTCGGGGTCGTCCACCCGGGTGGAAGCCCGTTCGAGCTCCGAAAGGGTAAATTGCTCCAGCCGCAGGTCGACGCGCAGCGCCTCCCGCTGCGCCCGCAGCTGTTCTTCCTGCGCCTGTAGCTGCCGCGCGACTTCCTCCTTTTCGCCGTGCAACCGCAAGAACTCGTCCAGGTCTTCGTCGTCCACTCGCGCTCGCGCCTGTTGGGCCAGCGCCAGCCAACGGCGATACTGCTCCAGCTGCGCCTGGTAGCCTGCCACCAGATCTTGCAGCCGCGCGACCGGACCTGGGCCGTCAGGCGCCTTGGCCGCCACGTCCAGCCCCCTCCCCGCGCGCGATCTGCTCCCACGCCTCCCGCAGTTCCTGCAGCAGCCGGATGACCTCCTGCAGCGGTACCGGGTCTTTCCGGACGTTGCCCTCGATGAGCCGCGTCAGCATGTAGTCGTACAGCCGCTGCAAGTTCTCCGCGATTTCGCCCTGCCGCATGTCCAGCGCGCCGGCCAGCTCCGACACGATGTCCTGCGCCCGGCAGAGGCAGTTGTTGGCCCGCTCGTAGTTGCGTTCCTCGATGGCGGCGATGCCCTGCTGGATAAACCGCAAGGCGCCGTCGTACATCATCAGCACCAGCGTGAGCGGGCTGGCGGTCGTGACGTTGGTGCTCTTGTACTGCTGCGCCGCCTGGCGCAGGTAAGGGTTCCCGCCGTACGTCTTCGGGACGCTGTACGCCCCCAGGGTCGGCGGAAGGTTGCCGCTCAGGTCCGCGCCGGTCTGCTGGTCCGTTCCGCGCTCCGTCTCGTTGACCAATGCCTCTCGCGCCTCCAACATCCCCACCCCCACAAGGGTTCGCACCGCCCGCAGCCCGGACGCACCGCCGGCCGGCCGGTCGCACCACAGGCCGCCCGACTGCCCGCCGGGCGCTCTCCCGCGCTCACCGGTTCCGCGCGGCGATGGCCGAAGCCATAGCGCTCAGCTGCACAAGCTGGTTCGCCAGCCAGTTGGACTGGGTCTGCAGGGAGGCCAGCGCTTCCTCCAGCGCCAGGAATTGCCGCCGCAGGTTGGCCTCGCGGATTTCCATGCGCTGCTCGAACCGGTCCATGCTGTCCTCGATGGCCTTGATGCGGTCGCCGAACAGCTTCTGGCGCGCCGCGAGCAACCCGTCGCCGGCGGCCAGCCACTGCTGGAACCGCTGCTCCAGCCGGATGGCTACGCCGTCGAATGGGTCGCCGTCCTCCTTCGAGGCCGTAAACAGCCGCGCCACCTCTTCAGGGCTTTCTCCCAGCGCCTCGCGCAGGCGCGCCTCGTCCAGCGACATGGTGCCCGACTTGTCGACGCTGATGCCGACGGCGGCCAGCTGATTGTACTTCAGGCCCGTCGCGGCGACGGGGGCCATGACGTCGGCGCGCAGCTGCATTTGGATGCGCATCAGCAGCGTGTCGCCCTTCAGCACGCCGTTTTCGCCCATGCGGTCCTGGATGAAGCTCATCGTCGAATTGTACTGCTCGACGAAACGGCGCACCGCGTCCACCACGGCGTCCACGTCGCGCCTAATCTCCAGCGTCGTCTCGCCCACGCCTTTCAGCTGCAGCGTGACGCCCTCGATCAAGTCGTCGACCGTGTTGGACGAGCGCGTGATGGTCAGGCGGCCTTCGACCGTGAACACGGCATCTTGCGCCGCCTGCAGCTCGTTGAGGATTTCCCCCTTGTCGTTGACGACGCCGAGCTCCTGCCAGATGTTCACGGCCGACGGATCCGATCCATCCGGCACTTCGAACTCCAACGTATTGGCGGCGCCGGTTTCCTTCGCTTCGAGAATCAGCCGCCCGTCGAGGACGCGTGCGATGACCGCGCCGCCGGCCGCTTCGTTGATCTTGGCGGCGATGGACTCCAGGGTGTCGGCCGTCTTGACGGTCACGGTGATCCAGTCCCAGTCGCCGTTCTGCCCCACTCGCAGCCGCGCCTCGCCGGAGAGGCCCAGCGGCTCCTTCGGCGCCGCTTTGCCGTCGACCGTCTCGAACCGTTTGCCGGCCACGCGGTGCGCGGCCGCCAGCTGCTGGACGGAAATGCGATATACCGCCTCGACCGCATTCCGGTTGGCGGTGGCCGTCGCCACCTCGGCCTTGGACGACGTCACCGCGCGGCGCTCGAACAAGCTGAGCCGGCTCAGCTCGGCCATGCGATCGCGCAAGTTGTTGAGGCGTGTGTTGACGTCTCGCCACGCGTCGCGCTGCTTCTCCAGTGTCGTCTTGCGCTCCTGCATCAAAACCAGCGGCCGGCGCTCGATGGCCATCAGCTGTTCGATGAGGGTGTCCGTATCGAGGCCGGACACGATGCCGCTGATATGCATGCTCGAACCCTCCGTGCCACCCGCTCGTCCAGGACCGGTGCGCCGGCGAGCTTCGCCAGCCAATGCGCCCGCGCCGGCGCGTCAGACTTTCTCGTCCACCAGCAGTCCGACCAGCTCCAGGATGCGGCCGACGAGATCGAGAATTTTCTCGGGCGGAATTTCCCGGATGACTTCCTCGGTTTCGGCGTCAATGACCTTGACGTAAATCCGTCCCGTCGTCTCGTGCACCAAGAACTGCAGCCGGCGGTTGGCCGCCTTCAAGGTGCGGTTGAGGCCGTCGGCAATTTCCTGCACCTTCGCGACGTCGATCTTGTTGCTCGAGTCGCCGGCTGCGGGCGCCGGCGTGCCCTCGTGCCTCCATGCACCGCTCTCGCGGCGGTCGACGCCCCCCGCGCCGGCAACCGTCGTGTCCGCCTCGGCGCCGGGCAAGCCCTTGACCGCATTCTCCGCGCCGCCGCGACGCGGCTCAAAGCTGACGGGACCGGGGCCTCCGACCCCTCCGACTTTCACTTTCTCCTATCCCTCCTTGAACAGGAGCGCGTGCCCGTGCGTAGAGTGGCCACGCGAAAACCGCCAGCATCCCATTTTCTACATTAGTTATCGAACAGCGCCCTCCGCATCTTTAGGTCGCTTTTCGACTTTCGGCCGCTCCCCCGGCGCCCTTCGCGCCGGCGCTTAGGAAGCGACGGCAGGAGTTGTGCCGCCGGAAAGAAAATTGATTGGCGGGCGCGCCCAATCCCGGCCGCACCGGAGCGGCGCGGCTTTCTCCGAAGGACGAGCCAGGCGTGGAGACCCGGCAACCCGAACTCGTCTTGGACATCGGCACGCATAAAGTGCTGGCGCTGGCGGTGGAGCCGCGGGACGAAGGCATCGCCGTGCTGGCGTCGGCGTTCCTGCGGCATCCGGAGCGCTCCATGCGCGACGGGCAAGTGCACGACGTGGCGGCGGTGGCCCGCACCGTACGCCGGGCGGTGGAGCACGTGTCCCGGGCGGTGGGTGTCGAGTTTGCGGGCGCGCACATCGCCGCGGCGGGCCGCGCACTCAAGACCGCCCGGGGCGGCGCGGAGCGGTCGGAGCCGCAGCCGGTGCTGATTACGCCGGCGCTGGCCGACATGCTCGAATGGGAAGCGGTCGCCGACGCGCAGCGGCAGCTCCTGGAGTCGCTGCCCGCGGCCGAGCGGGAAAAAGGCTTTTACTGCATCGCCCACGCGGTGGTGGAGAGCCGGCTCGACGGCGACGTCATTGGGTCTTTGGCCAACCAGCGGGGGCGCGTGTTTTCCGTGGAAGTGCTGGCCACGTTCTTGCCCGCGGTCGTAGTGGACTCCCTGGAGGCGGTTTTGGCCGAAGCCGGCCTGGAGATGCGCAGCTTGACGCTGGAGCCCGTCGCGGCGCTGGAGGCCGTCATCCCGCCGACGATGCGGCACCTGAACCTCGCGCTGGTGGACATCGGCGCGGGCACGTCGGACATCGCGCTGACCGGCGGCGGGACCATCCGGGCGTTCGCCATGGTGCCGCGCGGCGGTGACGCCATCACGGAAGCGGTATCTGAAGCCTACTTGCTGGACTTTCCCGTGGCCGAGCTGGCCAAGCGCACCGCCTCGGCCGGGGACGTGGCCGCCGTGGAAAACGTGCTGGGGGAAACGGTCCAGATCGGCCCGCGCGAGCTGGAAGCCGCCGCACGGCCGACGACGCAGCGGCTGGCCGAAGACATCGCCGCGGCCATGCGCGCCTGGACCGAAGAGCGAACGCCCGACGCGCTGCTGCTGGTGGGAGGCGGCAGCCATACGCCCGGCTTGCCGCAGGCGCTGGCGCGCTGCCTCGGGCTGGATGAACGGCGCGTCGCCGTGCGGGACCGGCGGGCCGTGCGGGCCGCCGTGGGCGAAGAGCAGCTGGCGGGGGCCGACGTAGTGACGGCGCTGGGCATCGCGCTGCGCGCCATGCGCGGCAAAGGCATGCCACCCGTGCGGGTGCGGGTCAACAACCGGCCCGTCTCGCTCTTTCAGCCGGAGCGCTGCACGGTGCGGGAAGCGGTGCGCATCGCCGGCGTGCCGCCGGCGCAGCTCACGGGCCGGCCGGGTCCGGGTATCACGGTGACGCTGAACGGCGTGGTGACGCCGCTGCCCGGGCAGCGGGGCGAGCCGGCCGCGGTGTTCGTCAACGGCGAGCCGGCCACGCTGGACACCCGCTTGCGCAACCAGGACCACGTGACGCTGAAGCTGCCGGCGCCGGGCGCCCCGGCGCGCGTCTCGGTAGGCGAGCTGGCGCGCCGCTGGCTGGCGCAGCGCCGCAGGAGCGAAGAGCCTGTGCCACACATCTGGCTCAACGGCGTCCGCCGCCCGGTGCCGCTGCGCCTGCTGCGCAACGGGCGCCTGGCCCATCCCGGCGAAATCGTCGCCGATCGCGACGTTATCGAAATCCGCTTCGTGGCGCTGGCCTCGGAGTTGCTGGAGGCGCTGCGCATCCCCGAGCTTTTCGCCCTGCCCCTCGACGACGCGGCCGACAACGCCGCGCCCGGCGAGACGGCCACCCCGGCCGCGCCGCCTCCACCCCATCCTGCCGAGCGCGCCGTTGCAGCCGGCGCGCTTCCGCTCGGCCGCTGCACGGTCAACGGCCGCGCCGTAGACCTCGCGCCGCTGGCCGCCCTTTGGCGCAACGGGCGGCCCGCTCGTCCCACCGATCCCGTGCAGGACGGGGACGTGTGGGAAGTGCGGGACAACGGAGACGCGACCGTGGCGCGCGTGCTGGAGCTGGCCGGCGAGCCGCTGGAAAAGACGCTGACCATCACCCTCAACGGAGAGCCCACAACCTTGTCGCTGCCGGTGGACGTGCGCCTCAACGGCCGGCCCGCGGCCCCGGAGGATCGGGTGCGCGACGGCGACCGCATCGAAACGTCCGCCGCGGCCGCCGCGGAACTGTACCAGATTCTACCTTTCGCAGGCGTCTCGCCCGACCAGGCCGACGGCCGCCTCGTGCTGCTGGTGCGCGGCCGCGCAGCCGGCTTCACGACACCCGTCTCCGACGGCGACGACGTCGTCATCCGCTACGAGCCGTAGCGGTTCCTCCCCTTGACGGTCGTCTCCCCGTGCATTATGCTTGCTCTAAGGCAAGAAATTTGCATTAATGCAAAATTCCACGGCCGACGACGAGGTGATCTCATGACGTTTCGTCATGGACGTCTTGGGGGGAACTGCGCGGTGCGGCCCCTGCTGGCGGCAGCGCTTTTCCTGCTTTGTCTGGCAATGGCGGTGCCGGCCCAAGCGCAGCCGGGCCCGCGGCTGACGGTAGTCGCCACGACCAACATCGTGGGCGACACGGTGCGGCAAGTGGTGGGCGACGCCGCCGAAGTCGTGACGCTGATGGCGCCCGGCGTGGATCCGCACCTGTACCGGGCCACGCAGAACGACCTGCGGCGCCTTTCCCAAGCCGACGTCATCTTCTACAACGGCCTCAACCTGGAGGGCCGCATGGCGGACGTCCTGGCGCAGATGAGCCGGCGCAAGCCCACGTTCGCCGTCACCGAATACATGACGCCCGAGGAGCTGCTTCCGAGCGCCGGGTTCGGCGGGCTGTACGATCCGCACGTCTGGTTCGACGTATCGCTATGGATCAAGGCCGTGGAGCGCATCCGGGACGCGATGATCGAAGTGGACCCCGCCCGCTCCGACTATTACGCGGCCAACGCGGCGCGGTTCATCGAGGAGCTGCGGGCGCTGGATGAAGAAGTCGCGGCGGCCTTCGCGGCCGTACCCGCGGAGCGGCGGGTGCTGGTGACGGCCCACGACGCCTTCGAATACCTTGGCGCTCGCTACGGCATCGAAGTGGTGGCGCTGCAGGGCATCAGCACCGAGGCCGAGTACGGCCTCGCCGACGTGCGCCGGCTGGTGGACCTGCTGGTGGAGCGGAACATCGGCGTCGTCTTCGTCGAGACCAGCGTCTCGCCCCGGGGCATCCAAGCCGTGGTGGAAGGCGCCCGCGCCCGGGGGCACCAAGTGGAGCTGGGCGGCCAGCTGTACTCCGACTCGCTGGGCGCCGCCGGCACGCCTGAAGGCACGTACGTCGGCATGATTCGCTACAACGTCCAGCTGATTACGTCGGCGCTGCGCTGACGGCGCGGCGCCCCCGGGCGGCATCGGCGGACGGCAAAGGTGGGATCGCGCATGACAGGCGAAGAGATCGCCGTCGAAGTCCACGATTTGACGGTCGCCTATCGCAAGAAGCCCGTGCTGTGGGGCGTCGACTTTGCCCTGCCCAAAGGCCAGCTCATCGGCCTCGTGGGCCCCAACGGCGCGGGCAAGTCCACGCTGCTGAAAGCCATCTTGCAGCTGGTGCCCGCCGCCTCGGGCTGGATTAAGATTTTCGGCCAGCCCGCCGCCACCCAGCGCCACCGGGTCGCCTACGTGCCCCAGCGCGAATCGGTGGACTGGGACTTTCCCACCGACGCCCTGGACGTGGTCCTCATGGGCCGCTACGGCCGGCTGGGTCTGTTCCGCCGCCCGTCCAAAGCCGACCGGGAGGCGGCGCTGGCGTGCCTGGAGCTGGTGGGCATGGCCGACTATGCCCACCGGCAAATCAGCCAGCTCTCGGGCGGCCAGCAGCAGCGGGTATTCCTGGCCCGCGCCCTGGCCCAAGACGCCGACATCTATTTGATGGATGAGCCGTTCGCCGGCGTGGACGCGACGACGGAGCGGTCCATCGTCGAGCTGCTGCGCCGGCTGCAGCGCGAGGGCAAGACGGTGCTGGTCGTCCACCACGACCTGCAAACCGTGCCGGAGTATTTCGACTGGGTCGTCCTGCTGAACATGCGCCTCATCGCCGCCGGCCCCACCGAAACCACGTTCACCGAGGACAACCTGCGCAAGACGTACGGCGGCCGGCTGACGGTCTTGGCGCAGGCGGCCCACGCCCTCGAGCAGGCGTCCCCGGTGCCGCTGGCGCCGGCCGCGTCCCACGCGCCCGGCGGGGAGCTGGACGCGCGATGAACGCGCTGCTGGACCTTCTCCGCGACGCCAACGTGCGGTGGGTGCTGGGCGGCACCTTCTTCCTGGGCGTCAGCAGCGGCATCTTGGGCAGCTTTGCCCTGCTGCGCCGCCGCAGCCTTATGGGGGACGTCTTGGCCCACGCCGCCTTGCCCGGCGTCTGCCTGGCCTTCATGCTGACCCAAACCCGTTCGGTAGGCCCGCTGCTCATCGGCGCCGTCCTGGCCGGCTTGGCGGGCACGTGGTGCGTGGATGCCATCGTGCGGCGTTCCCGCATCAAGGAAGACACGGCACAGGCGCTGGTCCTGGCGGTGTTCTTCGGCTTCGGTGCGGTGCTGCTGACCCACATCGCCCGCAGCGGCCACGCCGGCCAGTCCGGCCTCGACCGCTTCTTGTTCGGCCAGGCGGCCTCCCTCGTGGGCGGCGACGTCAAGATCATCGGCGGCGCGGCGCTGGCGCTGACGCTGCTGGTGTGGCTGTTGTTCAAGGAATTCAAGCTGCTCTGTTTTGACCCGGACTTCGCGGAAGGCTTGGGCTTGCCGGTCCGGATGCTGGATCGGCTCCTGATGCTCATGATCGTTGCCGGCATCGCCATCGGCCTGCAAGCGGTCGGCGTCGTGCTGATGGCGGCGCTGCTCATTACGCCGGCCGCCGCGGCCCGGTACTGGACCGACCGGCTTGACGTCATGGTGATCTTGTCCGGGGCCCTCGGCGGCTTGTCGGGCGCGGCGGGCACCCTGCTGAGCCTGGCCGGCCCCAAGCTGTCCACGGGCCCGCTCATCGTCCTGGTGGCGACGGCGTTCTTCGTCGTGTCTTTGGCCTTCGGCGCGCGCAAAGGCTTGCTGCACAAAGCGCTGCAGCAGCGGCGGGTGCAGCGGCGGGTCGCGCAGGAGAACTTGCTGCGGAAGCTGTACGAGGCGGCGGAGAAGCATGAGGAACTGACGGCGCCTGCGCTGGCAGAGCGGCTGGGCTGGCGCCCCCGCACGCTGCGCCGTTGCCTGGGCTGGGCGGTGCGCGAAGGGCTGGTCGAGCCCGCCGCAGGCGGCCGGTCAAGCGGCGCCCTGCGGCTGACCGACAAAGGCATGGCTTTGGCGCGGCACGTGGTGCGGCGGCACCGGCTGTGGGAGATGTTTCTCATGTACGAGGCGGACTTTGCCGTGGACCACGTGGACCGCGACGCCGATGACATTGAACACTTCCTGCCGCCGCACGTGGTGGCCGAGTTGGAGCGGCGCTTGAAAGACCTGTACGGGCCAGCCGATGTGCCGCCGTCGGTGCATCCGCTGTGACGCGCGCCGCAAGGAGTGATGCCGGTGCTGTTGATGGAAGACCTGTGGGTCATGATCACCGCCAGCCTCGTGGCCGCAAGCTGCGGCTTCATCGGCTGCTTTCTCATCTTGCGCCGCATGGCGTTGCTGGGCGACGCCATCAGCCACGCGGTGCTGCTGGGCGTCGTGCTGGCCTTCCTGCTGACCCGCAACCTCGGCGCTTGGCCGATGTTCGCCGGCGCCGCCGTCATGGGGCTGCTGACTACGTTCCTCGTGCAGCTGTTCCACCGCGCCGGCGCGCAGGAGGACGCGGCCATCGGCGTCACGTTCACGGCCTTGTTCTCGCTGGGCGTCGTGCTGCTGACGCTCTACGCCGACGACGTCCACCTGGACACCGAGCACGTGCTGTTCGGCGAAATCGCTTACGTTCCGTGGGACGTACTGGTGTGGAACGGCGTCGAGTTGGGCCCGCGGGCCGTCTGGATGGTGGGCGGCGTATTCGCGCTGTCGCTGCTGGTCACGGGGCTGTTCTTCAAGGAGTTCAAGCTGGTCGCGTTTGACCCCGTCTTGGCGGCCAGCATGGGCTTTCCCGTGACGCTGCTGCACTATGTCCAGATGACGCTGGTGTCGCTGACCACCGTGGCCGCCTTCGACAGTGTGGGCGCCATCTTGGCCATCGCGATGCTCATCGCCCCCGGCGCCACGGCGTACCTGCTCACCGACCGGCTGGAGCACATGCTGGCCCTGAGCGTCGTCGCCGGCGTGGCCGCCGCGTTGTCGGGCTACGCCCTGGCCGCGTGGCTCGACGTCTCCATTTCCGGCTCTATGGCCACGGCGGCGGGCCTGTTGTTCGCCCTGGCCTTCCTGCTCTCGCCTAAGCACGGCGTCCTCGTGCGCCGCTGGCAGCAAAGGCGCATCGCTCCTGACGCCCCGTAAAGAAACACGACGCGCCGGCGGCGACTGTTCCCGCCGGCGCTTCTTTTCGCCTTTGGCGCTCTCGCGGGCCCGCCGGTTGCTACGTGTCGGGCATGCTCTCGTACGCCTTCTCGAACTCCCCGCTCATCTCCAGGAACAGCTGCGCCAGCTCGGGGTCAAAGTGCTTGCCCCGCTGGTCACGAATGTACTCGACGGCGGCCTCGTGCGGCCACGGCCGCTTGTAGGGGCGGGCCGAGCGCAGGGCGTCGTACACGTCGGCAATGGCCACGACGCGCGCCGCGACGGGAATGTCTCTCCCGGCCAGGCCTAGGGGGTAGCCCCTCCCGTCCCACCGCTCGTGGTGGTACATCGTAATGTCCATGGCCACGTGCAGGAAAAGCGAAGGCGGCCTGGCTGCGCTGCCCCGCAAGAACGAGGAGTGCAAAAGCTCGCGCCCCATGAACGTGTGGGTCTTCACCAGCTCGAACTCTTGCCGCGTCAGCTTGCCCGGCTTGTGCAGCACCGCCTGCGGCACCGCGATCTTCCCGATATCGTGCAAGATCGAAGCCAGCGACACCGCCGCCCGGAACTCGTAGGATTGGAACTCCTCCATGCCCTGCGCCGCGGCGGCCGTGACCAGAAGGCGCGTGAACTCCCGCACCCGCTCCAGGTGCTGGCCCGATTCCACATCATGCAGCTGCGCCGCCCGCGCCAGCGCGTAGGCGAGCGTTTCCTTGGTGAACACGTCTTCGAAGACCTCCCAGGAGGGTACCTGCACGGCCGGATCGCTTGGCAGGTCCGTCACGTTGCGGGCGACGCCGATGTAGCCGACGGGCCGCCCCGTGCGGTCCAAGATGCGCGTGATGGTCACGTAGGACATCCACTCGCGGCCCGAGCGGTGGCGGTTGACGACCTGACCGGACCACGACCCCCGGGTGTTGAGCGTATTCCACATATCCTGATAAACCCGCAGCGGGGTTTTGCCGGACGAGACGAAGCTGGGCGTCTTGCCCAGCCACTCTTGCAGCGTGTAGCCCGTCATCTCCTCGAAGGCCGGGTTGACGTACAGCACCTTCAGGTCGGCGTCCGTCACCACGATGCCGTCGGCCGACGCCGCCAGCCACCCGGCCAAAAAGCCCCGGGGCAAGCGACCTTGGGCCGCGTCGTAATTGGTCGACATCGTCAGCCACAGCCGCGTTCGCTTGCGGGCGTACGTCCGGGACTCGGCCTTCTCGATGAGCTTGCGCAAGTCGCGGCCTTCTTGGGGCCAAAACGCCGCGCCCACCGTCAGGTAGGGACGAGGCGGAGGCCATCGGTCGCCCAGCCGCTCCACGCCCGCCTTCACGGCGCGCGCCAGCCGCTGCGCGTCGTCGCGGCACGCTCCGGGCAGCAGCGCCGCAAAGGTGTCCTCGCTCACCCGTGCGATGAAGGCCGCCGGACCCGCCTCCCGGCGCAGCAGGCGCGCCGTCTCCCGCACCAGGTCTTCGCCCGCCAGCCGCCCGCGCTGCTGCACCACGGCGCGAAAGCTTTCCACGTCCACGAACAGAACGGCGCCGCTGCGGGCGTCCAAGGCGTCCCAGCGCCGCTTGAGCCCGTACCAGTTCAGCAGCCCGGTCAGCGGGTCCAGCTCCGCCCCCTTGCGGATGTTGAAGAGCGCGAACTGCTGGACGACGTATTCGCCGACCCGCTGCAGAAGCCGCCGCTCTTCCTTGCACAGCTCCGGCGCGCGCTTCCACCCGAACACGAGCTGGCCCCACAGCTCGCCGCTACGCTTGCCTGTGACCACGTACGCCGCCCCGACGCCGAGCTCCAACAGGCGGGCCCGCAGGCGCGGCTTGAGGAGCCTGCACGCAGCCACGTCCCGGCACCAGTCGCCGTCGGTGTCCAGCCACAGGCGCTCATCGTCGTCAGTGAACGGCTCCCACAGCTCGCCGGGCGAAAACGTTTCGACGCCGTCTTCCGTCGCCACGGCGCGCGTCTGAATGAACTGCTCCAGGACGTTGACGGCGACGACGTCCGCTCCGCCGCAGCCCCGCAGCCTACCGGCCACTTCCCGCCAAAACTCCTCTTCGTCCGGCGCGGACAGCACCGCCCCGCTCAGCGAAGACAGCCACTCCAGCACGTCCGCGCTCAACACGCCAGGCGGCTTCGTCTGCACTCCCATTCCTCCCGGGCCTGTTGTTCGGGCACCTGTCGAAAGAAAAACATTGAACTTTGTAAATTCGAAACAAAGGCGAGCCATCCTGCAACAACCGTCGCCGGCACGTTTTTGTTTATACGATCCCGATAATATAGACATCGGTTGCGGTCATTGAAAGAAGCCGTCGAATTTAATAGACTTTGTTTGTCCGGGCGTCCAAGGAGGCTGACCGCGTTTGTCGATACACTGGCTCCGCGTCTTCGCCGACGCTTCCCACGACGGGATTCTCGCCGTCGACGCCCTAGGGCGCGTCACCCACGCCAACCAAAACGCATCCTCGCTGCTCGGGCACAGCCTAGACGAACTGCTGGGGCGCCCGGTGCTGGATTTTTTTCTCCTCGAACAGCGTATCGCCGTCTCGCTGGAGCGTGCGTGGACCGCGGGGCAGCCGCAGCTAGGCCTGTCCGGCTGGCTGCGCCGCCGGAGCGGCGAGCCGCTGGCCGTGCGCTTCAACGCCGTGCCGTGGCCCAGCGACGGCCCGGATGCCGGAGCGCTCATCGCCTTCCAGCCCGCCGCCAGCGCGGCGTTCGACAAGCCTGTCGAGGCAGGGAGCGCCGCCGCACCCAGAGAACAAGACGATTTTTCTTCCCGCCAAGACCGCGCTGGTGAGGCGGACCTCGGCGGCCGTCGTGCGTGCAAAAATTTGCAAGCGGGCCTGCCGGGGATGGGCGCGGACGAGTGGGTGCGCCTCTGCCGCGAGGCGCTGCGCGACAACCGGTTCGTCTTGTACCGGCAGGCGGTCGTCGACGTGAAGACGCGCCAGGTGGTGGCGTGGGAGCTGCTGATCCGCATGCAAGGCCCCGCCGGAGAGCTCATCATGCCCGGCGAATTCCTGCCCGCCTGCGAGCGCAGCGGCCTCATCTGCGAGCTGGATCGGTGGGTCATCCGCAAGGCGTTTCAGCTGCTGGCTGACTGGAGCGAACTGGACGACCCCAACATCGCCCTGCACATCAACATCTCCCGCCGCACCTTGTCCGATTTGGCCCTGGTCGACTTCATCCGGCAGCAGCTGGAAGCCACCGGCATCGACCCGCGGCGCATCGTGTTCGAAGTGACCGAAACGGCCGCCATCGATGACTTGGAGAAAGCGTTGGCCTTCATGCACAGCCTGGAGGAGCTGGGCTTTCGCTTCGCGCTGGACGACTTCGGCGCGGGTTTCACCGGCATCGGGGTCTTGCGGCGGCTGCCCGTGCACTATCTGAAGATCGACGGCAGTTTCATCCGCGACCTGCGCAGCGACCCCGTCAGCCGGCAGCTGGTCAAGACCATCGTCGCCAGCGCCCAAGCCCTCGGCAAGCAGACGGTGGCGGAGTTCGTCCCCGACGAGGAAACGCTGGCGATTTTGTGCGAAGTGGGCGCCGATTTCGGCCAAGGCTATTACCTCGGGCGCCCCGAGCCGATTCCCGACTTCGATTGCTGACCGCTTTGCGGAACGGTTTGGCGGCGCATGGAAACCCTCGCGGCGGGACGCGCCTTGCGCGGTCCCGCCGTTTTTCGCGCCGCATCTTCTCGCGCATTTCGCTGCAGCGGCAAGGTTTTCTGCACGATTCCTGCGCATTCTTTCGCCATGTCGAAGTTGCCGGGCGGCCGCTGGACCTCACCCTCAACGGACTTTGCCGCTGAGCCGATATTTGGAAATGTCAGGCACCTTTACGACGGAGGTTGGTTGCGGTGACCGTGCGGTCGTTTCTCCGTCCCGGCGAGCTGCTCATGAACCGCCTTTCCTTCCGGCAAAAGCTGCTTTTGTGCCTGGCCGTCGTCGCGCTGCCGCTGGCGTTCTTCGTCCACACGTACTTGTCCGCCCTCCGCGCGGAACTGGCAACGGTCGAGCGGGAGATGCGCGGGGCCGAAATCATCGTGCCCGTCATGGACTTCATGCGCATCGTCCAGCAACACCGCGACGCGGCGGAGCAGTACCTGAACGGGCAAGCGCTGGCGTCGGTGCGGCTGACCGCCGCGCGCACCGCTGCGGAGCAGGCCGTGGCCGTCCTGGACGAGCTGGCGGCCGCCCATCGAGCCCACCTGCCCAGCTTGGACGCTTGGGACGACATCCGCCGCGGCTGGTACGGGCTCCTGGCCGACTTCGAAGGCCTGACCGCGGCCGAATCGTTCAAGCGCCACACCGAGCTGATCGACGCGCTGCTGGAACTGCTCGCGCAGACGGCCGACGACGCGTATTTGACGCTGGATTCGCGGCCGGACACGCACTTCTTGGTCGTGGCCGCCACCGACACGTTTCCGCATCTGGTCGAATACATGGCCCGCCAGCGGGCCATCGGCGTAGGCGCGGCCGCCCGCCGGCAAGCCCTGGACGAGGACCGCATGGAGCTGTACGCGCTGATGGAAAACGTCGAGCAGGCCGTGCAGCGCACCCGCAACAGCCTAGCGCGCATGTTCCAGGCCGACGACTACTTGCGCGAGCGGCTGGAGCGGCCGACGACCAACGGCCTTCTGGCCGTCACCGAACTGCGGACCCAGTTCTGGGAGCCCATGCTCCACTCGGAAGTGCTCACCGTTTCCAGCGAGCAGGTGTTCCAACGCGCCAGTCGCGCCATCGACGCCATTTACGCCGTGCACCGGGCCGTCGCCGGCCACCTCACCCAGCGCTTGGCGGACCGGCACGAGGACATCGCGGCCTTCCAGCGCGTCCTCCTCCCCACCGTCATCGGCAGCTTGGCCTTGACCGCGTACCTGCTGGGCGCTTTCGCCGAGTCGGCCATCAGCAGCCTCCGCAGCCTGGAGGAAGCCGCCTACCGCCTGGCCCGGGGCGACCTGCGCGCCGAGAAGCCCTCCGGCCGCGGCCGAGACGAAATCCACCGCGTCATGGCGGCCGTTTACGAAACAACGGCGACGCTGCGCGACCTGATTTTCGGGGTCGTCGACACGTCCCGCGCCGTGGGCGCCGCGGCCGACCAGCTCGCGGCCGCCTCGAGCCAGTCGGCCCAGGCCGCCGAAGCCGCCACCCAAGTGGTTTCCGAGCTGGCCGCCGAAGCCGCCCGGCAGGCGCGCGTCGCCGAAACTAGCCGTGAAGCGGCCCGGCGCCTGCAGGACGCCATCCGCCGCCTGGCCGAGCAGGCGCGCCGGACGTCGGCCGACGTGGCGGCCGCGGCGCAGCTGGCCGAGGAAATGACCCAAGCGGCCCAGACGATGGCGCACCGGGCGGACCTTTTGGCCGCCGAGGCCAAGCAAGCGTCCCAAACGGCCCAGGAAGGCGCCGACGTCATTCACCGCACCGTCGGGTCCATGCAAAACATCCGGGAAGTCATCGAGCGCACGGCGGCCGAGGTGCGGCAGCTGCACCGGCTGTCGGCGAAAATCGGGGAGATTTCGCAGCTCATCGCCGCCATCACGGACCAGACGAACCTGCTGGCGCTGAACGCGGCCATCGAGGCGGCGCGGGCGGGAGAACACGGCCGGGGCTTTGCGGTGGTCGCGGACGAAGTGCGTACCCTGGCGGCCCGTTCGGCCGAGTCGGCGAAAGAGATCAGCCGGGTCATTGCCGACATCCAGAGCCGGGTGGACCAGGCGGCGGTCGCCATGGAACAGGTGACGCGCCAGGTCGACGACGGAGTGGCGCTGGCGGGCGAGGCCGGGCAGGCGCTCAGCGATATCCTGGCCACGGTGGAGAAGAGCGTCCAAGGCGTGCTGGGCTTGGCGGATATGGCCGACGCGGTGCGGGCCAACGGCGAGCGGGTGGCACAAGCGCTGGAGTCCATCGCACGGTCCGCGGCGGACAACGTGGCCGCGAGCCGGGACATGGCGGCCGGCGCGGAAGAGATGGCCGCGGCGGCGCAGCAGACGGCCGCGGCGGCCGAAAGCAACGCCGCCGGCTCGGAGGAAGTGGCGTCGGCTATCGAAGAGGTGAGCGCGGCCGCGGAGCAAGTGGCCGCCTCCGCCGAGCGTCTGAACCGGCTGGCCGCCGACCTGCAGGCGAGCGTGCGCCGCTTCCAGCTCTAGCACCGGGCCGGCGGCCCTAGCTCCGGTCGCGGATGGAAGAGGACCGCCGCGTAGGCTATGCTAGAGTTGGCAGCGGGAAAGGCGAGGTGCGCGGCGGTGGCGGACGAAACGGGCGGCAACGCGCAGCGGCCGGCGCCGGAAAGCGGCGCCTCCGCCGAAACGGACAAGTACAAGAAGCTCGGGCTCGTGCTGTCGGGCGGCGGAGCGCGGGGAGCGTATCAAATCGGCGTCTGGAAAGCCATGCGGGAAGCCGGGCTGGACCGCCGCGTGTGCGCTGTGGCGGGCACCTCCATCGGCGCCCTCAACGCCGCCCTCTTTCTGCAGGGCGACCTCCCTCGCGCCGAGCAGGCGTGGTTGTCCGTGCAGCCGCACCAGGCGCTGACGTGGGATCCGAAACGGACGCTGCGCCAGCTCCTGGAGCGGTTTTACGCCGCCCCGCGCGGGTGGCTGCACGAGCTTAGCCGCGTCGGGCTTTTCAGCCGCAGCGGCCTCAACGAACTCATCGATCAGTTCCTGGACCTCGAGGCCGTCTCCAAGTCTCCCGTCGCCGCCTGGGTCGCCTGCCGCCGGCTGAATCCCGCCTTCGTGCCCTCGTCTCCGTGGGATTTCGCCGCGGCCGGACCGGTCAAGTATTTCCGCCTCAATTACGAGCCGCCCGAGCGCATTCGCTCCTACCTACTAGCCTCTTCCGCCATCCCGTTCGTCTTCGGCGCGGAGATGATCGACGGCTTCGAGTACGTCGACGGGGGCATCGGCTTTCCCGCTGAAAAGACGCCCGTCAAGCCCGTCTACGACTACGGCTGCGACTTGATTCTCGTCGTGTACACCGAGCAGACGCAAAAGATCAACGCCGGCCGCTTCCCCAACGCGCGCATCGTCGAAATCTCGCCGGGCCGCTTCCTGGGCGGCGCCCGCGGCACCTTCGACTTTGCGCAGGAAAGCATCCGGCAGCGCATGGCGTTGGGCTACGCCGACGCCAAGCCCGTCGTGGAGGCGCTGCTGCCTCTGCTGGAGCCGGAAACCGCCGCCCACCCGCCAAAAGCGGCGCCCCGCGGCGCGCTGCGGCGGCTGGGCGCGTTGCTGCGCAACGGGCGCGAGCGGGTGCGGGCCCGCCGCGCCCCGAAGGCGCCCCGGTCCAAGCGGGAAACGTCGTGAGCGGCTGGCCCCCTGACGGCGGTCCGCCGCGGCGCCGTCAAGCTCCCTGCGCCTGCCCGGCCACGGCCAGGTCCGAAGCCGCCCCCTCTTCTTCCTCCAGCCTTCGTTCGGTCTCCGCGTCGAACAAATGCAACGCAGCCGGGGGCAACTTGATCCACACGGCGTGCCCCGCCGCGAAGCGGCTGCGGCCCGGGACGAGGGCCCGGATCACCTGGTCGCGGCAGCGGACGGTCACCAGCACGTCTCGCCCCAGCACTTCCGTCATCTGCACCGTTCCCCGCAGTGCGCCGTCGCCGGGCTCCGGCGCCACCTCCACGTGCTCGGGCCGGATGCCCAGCACCACGCGCCGGCCGCTTGCCCGCTCCAGCGCGCGGCGAAAGCGCGCCGGCAAAGGCAACACAAATCCCCCGGCGCTGACGAGCCGCGGCCGCCCCTCCGAGACCATCCATTCAAGCCGCAGCAAGTTCATGGGCGGATCGCCGATAAACGACGCCACGAACACGTTGGCCGGCCGCGCGTACAGCTCCTCCGGCTCGCTCAGCTGCTCGATGCGGCCCGCCCGCATGACCGCGATGCGATCCGCCATCGTCATCGCCTCGATTTGGTCGTGGGTCACCAGCACCGTCGTGATGCCCAGTTCGGCCTGCAACCGCTTGATTTCGCTCCGGGTCTCAATGCGCAGCCGGGCGTCCAGATTGCTCAGCGGTTCATCCAGCAAGAGCACGGCCGGCTCCCGCACCAGCGCCCGGCAAAGCGCGACCCGCTGCTGCTGGCCGCCCGACAGCTGCCCCGGGCGCCGGTCCAGCAGATCGTCGATTTGCACCAGCTTCGCGACGTCCCGCACCCGGCGGTCGATTTCGCTCTTCGGCAGCCCCCGCAGCCGCAGCGGAAAGGCGATGTTGTCGTACACCGTCATGTGCGGATACAAGGCGTAGCTCTGAAACACGAGTCCCACGTTGCGCGCCTTGGGCGGCACGTCGTTGACGACCACGTCGTCGAACAGAATTTCTCCGGCGGTCGGCTTGTAGATGCCCGCCAGCATGAGCAGGCACGTGGTCTTCCCGCATCCCGAAGGGCCGAGCAGCGCCAAAAGCTCGCCCTCGCGGATCTCCAGGTCAATGCCGTCCACCGCGGTGACGTTGCCGAACTTCTTCGTCAAGCCCCGCAGGCGAATCTCAGCCATGTCACATCCCCCCTTTGCTGCCGCCGGCGGCGGCTTTCAGCAGGTACTTTTGCGCGACCAGGAAAAACAGCAGCACCGGCGCGATGTAAAACAGCGCGGTGGCCGAGAGCAGCCCGTAATCCAGGGACCGGAAGTCGCCCACGATGGTGTTGATGTAGCTGGCCAGCGTCCACGCTTCTTTGTCCTGGATGAATGTGATCACGTAGATGTACTCGGACCAGCCGTAGAGGAACGATAAGATGGCCACCGACGCGATGCCCGGCGTCACTTGCGGCAGCATCACTCGAAGCCAAGCTTGAAAGCGGCTCGCGCCGTCGATGAGCGCCGACATCTCCACGTCCCAGGGAATGTTGTCGTAAAACCCCTTCAGCACCCAGATGGCCAGCGGCAGCATCAGCGCCGCCTTCACCAGGAAGACGCCGGCGATGCTGTTGAGCAGCCCCAGGACGCGCAGCACGTAATACGTCGCGATGAGCAGCGTCACGCCGGGGAACGCGTGCAGCACCAGCGTCAGCCCCAGCACCGCGCCGCGCCCGGGAAATTTGAGCCGTGATAGCGCGTAAGCCGCGGGCGTGGCCACGGCCACGACGGTGACCGTCGTCCCGACAGCGAGGGCCAGCGTATTCCACGTAGTGCGCCAAAGGTCGGGATAGAACCGGGACGGCGGCTCGACGAGAAAGCGCCAGTTTTTCAAGGTCAGCTGCTCGGGCAGCACGCCGTGGACCAGCGTGGTGCTGAACGAGTTGAGCAAGAGCCACCCGTAGCCCGCGACGATGGGCAAGACCGTGACGATGAGAAACGCGTACAGCAAGAACGCCGCGAGAGCTTTCTTGCGCCGTTCCCGCGCTGCCACGCTTGGTGAGACGGCAAACCGCCGGCGCGCGGCGCAGGCTTGCTCCGCTGTGCT
Source organism: Bacillota bacterium (assembly GCA_017577945.1). Lineage (NCBI taxonomy): Bacteria > Bacillati > Bacillota > Bacillota bacterium. The sequence goes on along the minus strand of PKQS01000013.1, from coordinate 16,635 downwards.
TTTCATGTCAATCCACCTCGATCTTCGGTTCGGCCATCATCTCCCGGAAACGGAACACGCGCCAGTAGACGACGGACGCCAGCGCGCCCAGCACCACCAGCACGACGGAGAGCGCGGCTCCGTAGCCGAACTGGTAGTTGGCGAAATAACCGCCGAAGGCTTGGTTGTAGGCGTAGAGCGCCCAGACGGTGGTGGCAAAAAACGGCCCGCCTTGCGTGAGAATGAGAATGTACTCGTACGACGTCAGCAGCGACAGCGTCTGGTACGCGGTCACGAACAACAGCGGCCAGCGCAGCAACGGCAGGGTCACGTACCGCACCTGCTGCAGCCACGACGCGCCGTCGGCCTGGGCCGCCCACAAGTACTCGTGCGGGATGGACTTGATGGCCGAGTAGAAGATAATCATCCCGAACGAGACGCCGACCAGGCCGTTGGTCAGCACGACGACGGCCATCGGGTATTCGGCTATCCAGTTTACCGGGCGGCCTCCGGCCGCGACCAGCAAGCTGTTGAGCAAGCCGGCCCGCGTCGGGTCGAGAATCCACATCCAGATGACGCCGTAGACGATGGGCGGGGTGAAGCGCGGCAGCAGCCACAGCGCCTGGATGACCCGCCCGAAACGGTCGGGCGCCTGGGCCGTCGTCAGCGCCAGCACCACCGCGAAGCCCACGTTGAACAGCGCCAGCGTGGCAAAGGTGTAAACGACGGTGTTTTTCAGGATGCGGGGCAGCAAGAAGTCTTGCGCCATCCGCACGAAGTTGGCGAGCCCGGCGAATTCCCAGTGCAGGCGATAGTCCATATTGGTCAGGCTCATGGCGGCGGTCAAGACGGCCGGAAGCAAATAAAAAACGAGCGTGATCAAAAGCGACGGCAGCAGCAGCCAGGCGACGAACAGCTTCGTCTTGCGAGACATGCGGCAAGGGTGGAAAGGGTGGCTGCGGCGCGGCGAAGCGGTCTTCGCCGCGCCGCGGGCGCCTCAGCGCACGATCAGGTCGTCACCCAGCTGCTGCCGCAAGCGCAACTCCAACTGCTGCAGCGCCGCCTCCGGCGTCAGCATACCCGTCTCCACGCCGCCGATGGCTTCATACAGCGCGGTGCTGTAGAAGCCGGAGCCGGGATGGGCCGGCAGGAAAATCTGGTCCGGCAAAAGCTCCGCCGCCTGCGCCAAAAACTCTGCCTGCGCGAACTTCGGGAACGCCGTCTGCGAATGGCGGATGGCCAGCTTGGCGCCTTCCAGCGCGTGGTTGGTGTTCAGATCCACCGAAGACGCCAGCATGACGAGCAGCGCCGCCAGCTCCTTGTGCTGCGACGCCTGCGTGATCATGTACGCCTGCGGTTGGCCCAGCTGGTTCGGCCGCCCCTCGGGGCTGCCCGCCGGGATGAGAGCGAAGCCAACGTTGGCGAACAAGTCTTCTTCCGGATGCCCGAAGTCGCGCTGCCACTCGTTCCAGTTCCACATGCCGCCCGTAATCTGCACGCCCGCGGAACCTTCCACGGCAAAGGCCCGGTGCACCGACGGCCACGGCCACGACGTCATCCCGCGCGGCGTCAGCCCTTCCGCCGCCAGGCGGGCAAAGAGGCGCAGCGTCTCCAGCACGGCGCGGCGATCCAGCACAAGCTTGCCGGTCTCCGGGTCGTAATACTCGCCGCCGTAGGCGACGATGAATTGGAAGAAGTCAGGCCCCGCCGTCGGCCGGTGCAGCACGCCCCATTCGACGAGCCCCGCCTCCTGCATCTGCTTGGCAACGGCGAGCAGGTCATCCAGCAGGAACTCCTTCTCCCGGATGCGCCGCGGCAAGTCTGCGATTTCCTCCGGGCTCCAGCCCAGCGCCGCCAGGTGATCTTTCCGGTAGAAGATCATGCGGACGTCCACGTCTTGCGGGACGCCCCAGCGGCGGCCCTTGTAGGTTACCGCTTCCCATAGGTGCTCGAAGAAGTCCTGATACGCGGCGTCCCAATACCGCTCGATGTGCTCGTCCATGGGCGCAATCCACCCGGCTTCCGCCCATACGGGGATATCCAGGTGGCTGGAGCCGATGATGTCCGGGACGGCCGCAGGGTCGCCGCTCTCAAAGGCGAGCACGACGCGGCGGCGGTACGAGTCCCACGATTCCGTCCAGAAGTCGGTCTCGACCCGGACGCGAACGTTCGCGCCCGCGTCCTCCAGGATGCGGTTCAGCCGCTCCGCGGCCAGCTCCAGGTTCACGGCGCGATAGTATGCCGGCGTGTCGGGACCAACCGTCCAAGCTCGGATGGTGACGATTTCCTGCGCGTGCGCCGTCACGGCGGACAACGACGTTGCCAGCAGAAGACATGCGGCAAGCCAAGCGAGGGGAAAAGATTTCAAACGAACCATTGAGATTCCTCCTCCTTTGCCCACTAACGTCCTGCAGAGAGTGCCGACGCGCGCTCGGCGCAACAACCCGGGCGGCGCGTCTGGCCGCGGCGGAGACATTTGCGTCTCCGCCCAGGACTTCGCGGCGTTGCGTCATCTCCTTCCCTGCGCGGATGGTCAAAACGAAATCAAGGCACGCCGAACTTGGAAGCGCTACCAAGGCTATCTTCTTCTACGCCCGGCTCCCAGTTCCTTCCGCAGGAATGCGGCGGCGCCCCGGAGAATATGGTGCCAAACTTCACGAACGCGAAAGCGAGGCGTCGACAGGAACGTCTCGATGCGGGTCACCATTTACGACGTCGCCCGGGAAGCGGGCGTCTCCTTGGCCACCGTCTCTCGCGTGCTCAACAACAATCCGCACGTGCGTCCGGCCACGCGGCAGCGAGTGCAGGAAGCCATCGAACGCCTTCATTTCCAGCCGAACCTGGTGGCTTCGGCCCTCATGACCAAGCGCACGGGCCTGGTGGCGCTGCTGGTCCCCGACATCGCCAACCCCACGTACGCCGAGATCGCCGGCGGCGTGCAAGACGCCACGGCGGAGCTCAATTACCAGTGCGTCGTCTGCAGCGTAGGCGACGACCGTGCCCGGCAGGCGGATTCCGTGGGCGTTTTGCGCCGCAAGGGCATCGAAGGCGTCGTACTGGCCTTGCCGGCGTACGACGAGGCGCTGCTGGCGGACCTGCGCGAGCGGGGCTATCCGTTCGTGCTGGTGGTGCGGGATGCGCCAAGTGCAGAGGTAAACCACGTGCTGGTGGACGACGGCGCCGGCGGCGCGCTGGCCGCCCGGCACCTGCTGGAATTGGGCCACCAGCGCTTCGCGCTGGTGGCGGAACCCGAACCGCCCCAGGCCTTCCAGCCGCGGGTGCGCGGCTTCGCCCAGGCGCTGCAAGCGGCCGGTTTCGACGTGACCGTGCTGGAAGCCGAAGGGTCCGACATCGCGGCGGGCGTCCACGCCGGCGAGCGGCTCTTGGAAATTTCCCCGCGCCCGACGGCCGTGTTCGCGGCCAGCGACCGGTTGGCGGTCGGCGTGCTGCGGGCTGCCCGCCGCGCCAACGTGGAGGTGCCGGCGGAACTGTCGGTCGTCGGCTTCGACGGCAGCGCCATCGCCGAAGCGACCTATCCTCCGCTGACGACCGTCGTGCGGCCGCTGCGGGCGGCCGGCCGCGCGGCGCTGCGCCTGCTGGTGGAAACGCTGCAAGGGCAGCCTCCCCGCGGCATCGTCATGGCGCCCGCGCTGCGGGTGGCCGGCACCACCGCCCCGAGGGGGGAAGCCGCGCGGGCGGCGGCGGGCGGCTGACGGCCCGCGCGGCTCGAAACGAGCACAAAAAAAGGGCGCCGCCTTACGGCGACGCCGGGACAATCTTGTACACTTTGCCGGTATTGCCCACCGGGCCCGTCTGCTCGGTGGTCAACACGTACAACTCCCCGTCCGCGTCTTCGCCCAGGCCGAGGATAAACTCCTCAAGCTCCATAACGATCTGCCACGGCCACATAGCGCCCGGCTCCGCGGGCCGTTCGGCCGTCATGATGACGCCCGCGCCGCGGTTGAAGGCGCGGCTCCAGTCGGCGAACACGTACCGCCCGTAAAGCTCCGGAATCGCACTGCCGCGGTACACGTAACCGCCGATGACCGACACGCCGACGCCGTCGGGCGAGCTGCCGCGGTTGCGGTATTCGATAATCGGGTCAATCAGCGGCTCGCCGCGCGGGCCGACCGTAGGCCCTTCCGTGATAACTTCGTCGGGCCGGTCCGGATCGAACCAGTGGGTACCCTCCTTGATGCGCCAGCCGTAGTTGCCCGGGCGGTTCACGATGTTGACCTCTTCGAAGTTCGCCTGGCCTACGTCCGCCACGAACAACTCGCGGTCGCCGCCCCGGTCAAACGACATGCGGAACGGGTTGCGGAACCCCCAGGCGTAAATCTCGTCGCGTCCTTCCTGCCCCACGAACGGATTGTCCGGCGGAATGCCGTACGGGTCGCCGCCGTCCACGTCGATGCGCAAAATCTTGCCCAGCAACGTGTTGATGTCCTGCCCGTTGCCCATGGGCCCGTGCCCGACGCCGACGTCGTTGGCCCCGCCCCCGTCGCCGAGGGAGATGTACAGATACCCGTCGGGGCCGAACGCCAACGCGCCGCCGTTGTGGTTGAACTGCGGCTGGTCGATTTCCAGCACGACGCGCTCGGAGGCGCGGTCCGCCCGGTTCGGATTGTCGGGCGAGACCCGGAACTCGGCGATGCGCGCCGTGTGGTCCCAGTTGGCCGGGGCCTCAGGCCGCCGCGGCGCGCTGTAGTACACGAAAAAGCGGCCGTTTTGCGCGAAGCCGGGATGAAAGGCCAGACCCAGCAGTCCCCGCTCGTCGAAGTTGCTGCGCAGCGGCACCAGGGCGTCCCGCAAGTCCAAGAACGGCTCGGGCAGCAGCCGCCCCTCAGCGTCGATGATGTAAACGACGCCGATACGATCCACGACGAACAGGCGGCCCGTGCCGTCGGGCGGCGAGGTCAGGTGAACCGGCGAGTTGAACCCGTCGGCCACCAGCGCCAGCTGAAACTGCGCCTGCGACTCCGTCGGCGGCGGTCCCGCAAAGAGCCACACAGCGACGCCGGCCGCCGCGAGCAGCACGAGGGTCGTGATGCGTCGAACGAGCACAAGCAGCCCTCCTCGTTGTCAGATTGTTCCCAACACACGGCAAGATAGTTGTCCAAACCCAGCGCCAATTCCTTCTCCGTTGGGCGCGCCCGGACCCGAAAAAGCCCGGGTGAGCGCGCCCAGACGCGAAAAAGCGCGGGCGGCCGCGCTCGCCGCGGCCGCCCGCGCTTGCTGCGCTTACTGCGCTAACTACGCTTGCTGCGCCAGCTCTAGGATCGTCAGCACCATTTCCTCGTGGCTGAACGCTTGCGGGAAGTTGCCCCACTGCCGGCCGGTGCGCGGGTCGAAATGCTCGGCCATCAAGCCCAGGTTCGTGGCGCTGCGGAGGCACAGCCGCACCAGTTCCTCCGCCCGGTCGCGCCGGCCCGCGCGCAAATAGCAACGAGCCATCCAAAGCGTCGGCAGGTAGAACGGCGCCGCCGCGTAGTCGTAGCGGGCGAAGGCTCCGTGCATGTTCAGCCCGCCCTTGAGGTGATGCAGTCCCCAGTACGGGTCGTCCGTGGTGGGCTGCCGCCGAGCGGCCGTCCGGGCCGGCTCGCCCGCGGGCGCGTGCCCGCTTGGCGCCGCAGAACCGTCCTCCGCCGGGCCGCCGGTCAAGACTTCGTCCGGCCGCCGCAGCGGCCGCTCGAAGACCGCCATCGTGCTTTGAATGCGAGGGTCGTCCGCGGGCAGCAAGTCCCACAGCACCAGCGCCAGCGCCGAAATGTCCAGGGGCGAGTTCTTGTCGTACGTCTGCAGGTACGCCCCGCGTTCTTCGCACCAGCCGTTGGCGATGACTTGCTGCGCTACGGTCTCGGCTTCGGCCTCCCAGCGCTGCGCGTCGGTCTCGTGGCCGAGCCAGCGCGCCAGCGCGGCCGCGGCCCGAAAGCCCGCCGCGCACAGCACCTTGCCGTACACCCAGTGGTCCCGCCGCTCGCGGATTTCCCAGATGCCGTTCTCAGGCTGGTGCCACAGTTGCATCATCGCCTCAGCCGCGCGGCGGATGTTGTCCCAGCGCGCGGCAAACCACTCGCGGTCGCCCGTGGCTTGCGCGTGGAGCCAAAGCCCGTGCAGTATGCTGGGCTCGCTGTCGATCTGCAGCTGATCATATGCCGCGTTGCCGAAGCGGATGGGCCGCTCGCCGCCCGGGCCGGCCAAATCCTCCGCGATCAGCTCCTTCGGCTCGCCGCCGTCCAGGGTGTACAACGGCTGGCGCCAGCGCCCGTCGGGCCCCTGGCAGCGCAGCGCGAACTCATAGAAAGCCCGGGCCTCCCGGTGCAGCCCGGCCGCGTCAAGGGTGCGGGCGGTGTAGTAGCCGTCCCGCAGCCAGCAGTAGCGGTAGTCCCAGTTGTCGGTGCCGCCCGCTGTCGCGGGGAACGACGCCGTGGCCGCCGCGAGGATAGCGCCGCTCTGCTCGTGGATGAGCAACTTCAGCGCCAGCAGCCCGCGCGCGTACGCTTCCTCCAGCTCCGGCGGGACACCTTGCGGAAAACGCGCTCCGGCCAGCCAGTCGCGCCAGAAGCGCAAGTCTCGCTCCAGGCCTTCCGGATCGCCCGGCGGCGCAGCCTCCAGCTCCGCCGCGGCGCGAACCCAGTGCGCCTCGGCTTCCGCGGCGTCCACGCCGTACGAGATGAGCAGGACGATCCGCCGCTCCTCGCCTGGCGCCACGTCGAGCAGCGCCGTGGCCTCCGGCCCCTCGTCCCTCACATCGCCGGCCCCGGCGCCGAACACCCAGCCCGCCGCCAGCGCCGCGCTCTTCTCCTCGACCAGCACGACGCGGCGCGGCGTTAGCTGCGCGCTTTCGCCGGCTCCCGCCGGCAACGCGACCGTTTTTTCCCCGACCTGGAACGACCAGTGCGCCGAGCGCACCGGCTCGATGCGCACCCGCAGGCGCAGCGTTTCCGGCGCATCACCCGTGTTGGCTATGGCGATCCGCCGCACCAGCGACTTGCCGCCCCACGGCATGGAGTCTACGACCTCAAGCCGCACGCCGTCGCCTTCCAGGCGCGTCGCCAGGACGTTAGTCCGGCCCACATACTCCTGGTCAACCCGCGCGGCGCCCGGCATTCCGCCGCCTGCGCGCTCGATCACGAGAGACAACTGGCCGCCCCGCACCGGGTCCAGCGCCGACGCAAAGAACGGCGTGCCGTCAAAGCGCGGCAAGCAAAGCCAGCGCACCGCCGCGTCGGGGCCTATGAGCGCGGCCGTCTCACCGTTGCCGACGACGCCGTAGTACAGATGCTTCTCGTCGATAGTCCGCCATGCTTGCTCCAGCAGTTGCAACTTATCCCTTCACCGCCCCAGCCAAGATGCCGCGCACGAAGTACCGCTGTAGCGCGAAGAACACGATGAGCGGCACGATCATGGTGACGAAGGCCGCCGCCGTCAGCACGTGCCATTGCTGTCCGAAAGAGCCCACCAGGCTGCTGAGCTTCAGCGTCAGCGGCGCCGGCCCGCCCGTGCCCCCGAGGTAAATCAAGGCCACCAGCAAGTCGTTCCACACCCACAAGAACTGGAAGATGCCCAGCGAGGCCAGCGCCGGCACCGACATGGGCAGCGCCAGCCGGAAGAACATCCCCAAGGGCGAGGCGCCGTCGATGGCCGCGGCCTCAAAGAGATCCCGCGGCAGCGAGGCGAAGAAGTTGCGGAGCAGGTAGATGGCGAAGGGCAGGCCGTAACCGGTGTGGGCCAGCCAGATGCCCGGCAGCGTGCCGGCGAGGCCGACGTTGCTGTAGATGCGCAAGATCGGGATGAGCGTCATCTGGAGAGGCACCACCAGCAGCGCCACCACCAGCGCAAACCAGGTGCCGCGCCCGCGCATGGGCAGCCAAGCGAAGGCGAACGCCGCGAGCGCGGCGATGGCCATGGGCAGCAGCGTGCTCGGCACCGTGATGAGGAAGCTGTCCCGAAACGCCCGCCACATGCCTTGCGCCGACAGGACATGCCGGTAATTGTCCAGCGTGTAATTGGCGGGGTTGAACGGATCGGCCAGCACCGTCCACCAGCCGCTGCGCGCCACGTCGGCCGCGGGCCGGAATGAGCTCACCAACAGGCCCAGCGTGGGCAAGATCCACGCCAGGCACACGGCGATGACGACGACGTGCACCAGCGAGTGGGACAGCACGCGGCCCAGTTTGGCGAAGACCGGCGGGACGTTCCGCCGCGGCCGCGCCGGCGCGGTCCCCTCGCGGCGGGACGCCTCGGTCGCCGCTGCCATTTCCGCTGCGGCCGCCCGGGAAGCCCGCACGTTGAGAATCGGGCGCGAACCTTCCGCGGCGGGCGCCACCTCCAGCCGGCGGCGCCGGCGATCACGCAGCCGCTCGAACAGCGACGGGCGCGGCTCGCCCGGCCCGCTCTCCTCCCGCAGCCGCCGCACGTTCATGATCATCGCCGGCAGCACGGCCACGAACAGCACGACCGCGATGGCGCTGGCCATATGCGGGTTGCGGAACTGGAACATCTCCTTGTACATGCGGTTGGCCAGCACTTCCGTGCCGAAGCTGCCGTTCGTCATGACGTAAATGACGTCGAAAATCTTGAGCACGTTGATGACCATCGTCGTGGCCACCACGACCACGGTGGGCAGAATGCACGGCAGGCTCACGCGCCAGAAGACTTGCCATTCGTTGGCCCCATCGACCCGCGCGGCCTCCAGCAGCTCTCGGGGAATCCCCTTATACGCCGCCGACAAGATCACCATGCAAAAACCGGCCCAGATCCAGACGCCCACCGCGATGAGGGCGAAATTGTTAATCCACGGCCGCTCCGTGAGCCAGGCGATGGGCTCGCCGCCCAGCGCCACGACGATAGCGTTCAGAAGCCCGATTTGCTGAGCCCCCGCCGGCATGTAAGCATACATGAATTTCCAGATGACGCCGGCCCCGGCGAAAGAGATGGCCATCGGCATGAACATGATGGAGCGGGCCACTTTCTCGTAGCGCACCCGGTCCGTCAGGACGGCCATCAGCAAGCCAATGCCCACCGAGAAAACGGTAAAGGTCACCAGCCAGAGCAGGTTGTTGCGGATGGCCGTGCGCGTCGCCTCCGTCGTGAACAGGCGAACGTAGTTCTCGAAGCCGACAAAGTTTTCCAGGCGCCGGTCGAGAAAACTCAGGTACGTGGTGTGCAAGGCCGGATACACGAGATAAAAGCCGAGCAGCAAGAGCGCGGGCGCGGCGAACAGCCACGACCAAATGCGCAGCGAGCGCTGACCTGCATGCACGGGGCACGCCTCCTCTTTCGAGCCGGTTGCGGGCAAGAAAGGCGGCCGCGGGCGAGCCGACCGGCCCGCCCGCGGCGCCCCGCCCCGCTTTACGGCCGAGCCTTAGCGGCCATACGCCTCCTCGGCCGCCGCTTCAATCATCATCAGCACGTCGTCGAGGTCTTCGCCTGCGACGTAGTTCAGCACGCCCTCCCAGAACGCGCCGGACCCGACCGCGGCCGGCATGAGGTCCGAACCGTCGAAGCGGAACGAGTCAGCTTCGACCAGGAGCCGCGCCGCCTTGCGCGTCAGGTCATCCGGGTAAGCACTCTCGCTGACGCTCCGGTTGGGCGACAGCTTGCCCAGCAGGCTGACCCAGATTTCCTGAGCCCGCGGCGAAGCGAGGAACTGCATGAGCGCCCGCGCTTCCGGCGTGTCGTTAAACATGGCCACCATGTCCGCGCCGCCGAGCGCCGGCGTGCCCCACCGCTCGTCGATGGGCGGCAGCATGAAGAAGTCATAGTCCTCGCCCGGCACAAGGCCCGGGTTGTTGGTGTCGATGAAGCTGCGGATGAACGTGGCCTGCCGATGCAGGAACGCCCGCGGCGGCTCCGTGAACAACGCGTTCACCGAGTCGCCGAAGTTGGTGGACAGCACGCCCGCCGTGCCGCCGTAGACGTACCGCGGGTTGCGCGCGAACTGCCCGAAGATCTCAAAGGCGCGCTTCACGGCCGGATGCGTCCACGGAATCTCGTGGTTGACCCACTGGTCGTACACTTCCGGACCGGCCGTGCGGAGCATGATGTCCTCGATCCAGTCCGTGCCCGGCCAGCCGCTGGCCGCGCCGCTCTCAAGGCCAATCGCCCACGGCGTGAACCCGTCGGCCGCGATGCGCTCCGTCAGCGCCACCAGCTCGTCCCAGGTCTTCGGCACCTCATAGCCGTACTTCGCGAACTGCTTCGGGCTGTACCAGACGAGGCTCTTCAGGTCGGCGCTGATGAAGATGGCGTACAGCTTCCCGTTATAGCTGCCCAGATCGATCCACGCCTCGGAGTAGTCCCGGCGAATCTGATCCATGTCCAGCACCTGGGTCAGATCCACCAGCGCGCCCTCCGCGGCCAACTCCCGCATCTGGCCGGGATTCGGCACCGCCGCGACGTCCGGCGGATTGCCCGCGGCCACACGGGTCGTCAGCAGCGTCGGCAGGTCACGCGTGCCCGTGTAGTCCACCTGGATGCCGGTCTCCGCCGTGAACACCGACATCAGCTGCATGAACGCTTCCTGCTCCTGGCCGCCCCACGTGCCCACGACGGACACGCGCCCCGACTGCGCCAAAGCCGGCGCCGCGAGGCTCAGGACTACGACCATAACCAGCACGCCCAGCAAACGATGCGTTTTCCGCACGAATGTGTCCTCCTTCCCGGATTCTCGTGAAACCCGATGCTCACGGACTCCGTTCGCTTTCCCGACGCGACGCGACACGAATCTTCCCGGCCGGTTGCCCGCCGCTTCACAGCGCCGCGCTGCGCGGCAGGCTGCCGGCTCCTGCCGCAGCACCTCCTTCCAGGGCGCCTTTCGGCGGCGCCGTCGTTCCACGCACTACCAGGCGGCACGGCAAGATTTCCCGCCGCACGTACCCGTCGGCGTGCCCTTGCGTCCGGCCGCGCCCCGGACCCTCGGCCGGCACGGCCGCGGCCGTCTTTCGCGCCCGTCTGCGCGTCTTGCGCGAGTGCTCTATGACGTCCAGCAGCACCTCAGCCAGCGTCTTGCCCAGCTCGTAGATGGGCTGCTGCACCGTCGTCAACGGCGGATCCACCAGCTCCGAGAGAGCAATGCCGTCAAAGCCGGCGATGGACACGTCGCCCGGCACCGACAACCCGGCCTCCCGAGCCGCCACCATGGCCCCAATGGCCATGACGTCGTTGCACGCGAACACGGCCGTCGGCGCCTCTTCGTCCCGGCCCAGCCCCATCTCGATGAGCGCCCGCATCGCCCGTCGGCCGCCCTGCCGCGTCGACTCGCCGTCGACAATCCAGCGCTCGTCCACGGGCAGGCCAGCCGCAGCCATGGCCCGCCGAAACCCTTCCAGCCGGTGGCGGGTCGAAACCAAGCCTGCGGCGCCGGCGATACACGCGATACGGCGGTGCCCCAGAGCGATGAGATGCTCCACGGCCGCCCGGGCACCGCCGATGTTGTCGCCGTCGACGAACGACACGCCTTCGGCCACTTGCCCGTTCTCCTCGCACGTCCCCAGAAACGCGAAGGGAAGACCGTAGCGCCGCAGCAGCGGCAACCGCGGATCGTTTTCCGCCGGCTCCGTCAGCACCACCGCGTCCACCGCCCGCCGGGCGATGAGCCCTGCCAAGTGTACGCCGCGCGTGCGCGCGGCCCGGCTCGGTGCCGCCTCATCGCTGGGCGCATCCTGCGGCTCCCGCTCAGAAGGCGCCGCGATGAGCAGGTTGTAGCCGGCGCGCATGGCCCCGTCGCCGAGGCCGCCGAGGAATTCCAGGTAGAACGGGTCCGAAAAGCCGCGAGGCACGCCGGGCGTCGCCACGCCGATCATCCACGTCTGGCCGTGCGCCAGCGCGGACGCGCTGTAATCCGGCGTGTAGCCCAGCTCCGCGGCGATCTGCAATATGCGGCGGCGCGTTTCGGGCTTCACCCGCGGGTCGCCCGACAACGCCCTCGACACGGTGGATTTCGAAACGGACGCCGCCGCCGCCACGTCGTCCATCGTAGGACGCAACGAATCGGCCCTCCTTGAGTCTTTCACCCGGCGCGCGAAACGACTTTCGTCCGTGCCAAGACTTCCCGCCAGGGATGTACAACCGGTTGTATTTCATGACTTCGACAAACCGGACAAAAAACCTGCCGAAGTCAAATGCTTCCAACGAGCGTGGTCCCGCGGCGGGCCGCGACGGTGAGCCCTCAAGGCGCGCTGCGGCCCGGGGGATGCTTTACGAGCGCATGTCCACGATGGGCGAGAGGTCCAGCTCGCCTTCCCGGACGGCGTTCAAGGTCGCCGGCTCAATGGCCAGGAAGGCGTCGACGCACTGCGGGCAAAACTGCGTTCCGCGGCACGCCCGCACTTCCCTCAGCGCCTCCTCAATGGACATGGCTTGCTTGTAGGGGCGATCGCTGGTCATTACGTCAAAGGCGTCGGCCAGCGCCAGCATACGGGCCGCGAACGGAATGTCCTCGCCCGCTAGCCGGTCGGGATAACCGGCACCGTCGAACCGCTCGTGATGGTGGCGCACCATCTCCAGTGCGATGGGAAACGGCCGCAGCGACGAGCGCAGCATGTTGTAGCCCAGCACCGGGTGCTGCTGGACCAGCGCGTATTCCGCGTTCGTCAGCTTTCCGGGTTTGCGCAGGATGGCGTCCGACAACGCGATCTTGCCCACGTCGTGCAGCGCCGCTCCCAGCGCGAGCTCGTCGTGGAGGCTCGCATCGACGCCCAGCCGCTCGGCCAGCAGCAGCGTGTACGTGGTCACGCGGCGGGAATGGGCCACCGTCTCGAAGTCACGCATCTCCAGTGCCAGCACCAAGCCGCTGATGAGGCCGTGGTAGGAGTCCAGCAGCTGCCGGTAGCGGGCCTCGCTCTCGAGGGCGACCCCGCCCAGTTTGGCGCACAAGTCGATGGTGCGGCGCTCTTCCTCCGTCAGGACGTGTTCCCGGAACCACCCCGCGGTGAGCACCGCGCAGCCGTCGCCCAGTTCCACGGGATCGGCCGCCACGAGCGAGAAAAAGACTCGCTTATTCACCAGCTCCGAGGGCGTCAGTTCGCAATTGGTGGCGCAGACGAGGCGCCGGCTCGCCAGAGCCCGACCACACACCGACTGAGACCACTTCAGAGGGGGTAAATTGAACAGCTCGTCGCTTTGAAAAAAGAAGACTTGACCGGCGCGCGACACGTACTGGAGCCAGACCACGTCGGCTCGCATCCGCGTCTTGAGTATGTCGACGATGTCAGAGAATATTTTCCTTGCGTCTGTGTACTCTGAGCGCACAATTAGGGAGTCCTGCGTCCACATCCGATCGTTCCCTGCCTTTCTGGCCGCTGCAAAAGCGCTCTAGCCCAGTTGCGGGGAAGATGAGGGAAATCCACACAGCGGCGGCCCGGGCGCCGACCGCCTCGCTTCCGGCATGTGGGCCGGCAGAGGCATAACCTCCTTGTTGGCGGAACGGTCTGGCTCTGCCGTCGGACGAGCGTGCCTTGTTTCGAGAGCAGTCACGAACGAAGAACCACTGCGGTCGCACATCATCGGGCTGGTAGGCATGAGAGCACTCCGGGAAAGCCGATCTGAGCGCCGTCCCCTCGGCCCGACCGTTCGGGCGGGACGAAAGCGTAACCGAGGTTTTCCTTCCCTATGTTGATCGACCAAGTTCGAAAACAGGTAAAGCGCGAGCATGAAAGTTTGTCAATCACGTTCTTTAACAAAATTAGCCATACATAACGTTTCCTGGAAGCCGCGGCGCCGAAGCGATAAAGAACGGCGACGGCTGGGTACCCGGCGGACAGGCTTGGCTTGAGAAAAAGAAACCCCCGCGCGCTCCTTCTTCGTCGCGCGCGAGGGGTTAAGCGCGGCTTTCCTACGTCAACGTGAACGCAGAATCCGGGATCGTCCCGGCGCCCGCCGGCGCCCTCAGGCCGCCTGGCGGCGCAGCGCCCGGCCCCACCGCCAGGCAATGTACGTGATCAGGACCCATGACGTAAGGCACCAGATGCAGAAGGCGCCGATGACGAACGCCTCCAGCCCCGTCAAGTAAAGCGAGAACAGCGCCCCGGCCAAGGCCACCGCGAACCCCGCGTTGGCCAGCAGCATGCTGGGCCGCCAGTACAGAAGCGTCCCCACGACCGCCAGCGTCAGGTACATGAGCATGCCCAGCAGCGCCACGGGAATGCCCATCACTTCCGAGTACACGCTGGCGTTCACCGTTAAGCAGTCGCCCCACGGGCCGCACGTCAGCTCCCTCTCGCCCACCTTGGCCTGCCACAGGTATCCCGACAGCCCGGCTCCTCCCAGGCTCAACCCGGCCAAGCCCAGAGGCCAGCGCGCCTGATCCGCTTGGCGCCCGGCGGTGTGCTCAGCGGCCTGCGGCTTGAAGCTCTTGATCGATGACACGGAACAAGTCCTCCCAGGTCATCAGGTTCACCTGACGTCCGTTCACGAAGAAGGTAGGCACGCCCAGCAAACCGAGGCGAACGGCTTGGTCATACTGCCGCTGCACGTACTGGGCCGCGCGCGTGCTGTCGAGGCACTGGGCGAAGGCATCGCCGTCCAGCCCGATCTGGCGCGCGTACGAAATCAAGTTGTTGCGGCTGAACGTCCCGCGGTTGCCCATGCCTTTCTTGGCGAAAAGCAGGTCCTGATAGGGCCAGAACGCGCCCATCTCCATGGCGCAGTAAGCGGCCTGCGCCGCGAGCACCGACTCGGGTCCCAGGATGGGGTAGAAGCGGTACGTGAAGGCCACTTTCCCTTCCGCGACGTACTCATCCAGCAATCGCTTCACCACTAGGTCCGAAGCGGTCTGGCAATGCGGGCACTGAAAGTCGAAGTACTCTTCCACGTGGACGACCGCGTCGGCCGGGCCGATGCGGGTGCCTTCCGTCGGGAACTGGGCCCAATAGGACGCCGCCCGGATGGACTGGGCAGCCTGACGGTCATTCCACCAGTTCTGTGCGATGATGAGCGCCAGGGCTAGGACCACGGCCGCCCCGACCGTCACCCACATGGACGACGCGCCCGACCTCGACTTTTTCGTTGCCTTCTTGGCCATCGGCATCTCCTCCAACCAGCTTAAGCCCGCTGAACAGTGAAGTCCGCTAATGGTTATTCTGGCGACTACTGTTTTTTCCTGCCGCTCACGCGCAGCTCGTTCTTGCCGCGGCCGCCGCCCGCTCCCCTCCCTGCCGCCGCCCGCCGGCCGCCCGCGGGTCCGGCCAATAGACGGCCAGGATTTCGCCGACAACCCCGCGGGACCGGCCATTGCAGGAAATCGTGCGCCGGACTTGGACATGATAGACGTCCGCGTCGCGGTACAAGGCTCTCGTCCATTCCGTGTCGTGATTCGAAACGGCCACCAGCGCCCCGCGGCGCGCCGCGTCCGCGGCCGCCGCCGCGAGCCGTTCCTGCTCGGCGGGACCAAACCCGCCGGAGGCGTAGTCCGTAAACGACGCGGTGGGACTCAGCGGCACGTACGGCGGGTCACAGTATACCACGTCCCCGGGCCCCGCGCACCGGAGCACGTCCTCGAAATCGATGGACGTCAGGCGCGCTTTGCGGACCACGTCGACGGCGGCCTTCAGTTCTACCTCGGGAAAGTAAGGCCGCTTGTAGCGGCCGAAGGGGACGTTAAACTCGCCGGCGCGGTTGTAGCGGCAAAGCCCGTTGTAGCCGTGGCGGTTCAGGTAGAGAAAGAGCGCGGCGCGCCGCTGCGGGCAGCGGCAGCGGTTGAATTCGTCGCGGAGGCGGTAGTACGCGGCGGCGTCGTTCAGCCCGGGATGAAAGAGCTCCCGCGCGACGCCGATGAACTCCTCGGGAGCATCCCGCAAGGCCGCGTAAACGTTAATGACGTCGGCGTTGACGTCGTTGAGCCAGAGGGACTCGAACGCATCGGCCAGCGCCAGGCTCAGCGCGGCGCTGCCGGCAAAGGGCTCGATTAGGCGCGTCCAGCGCCGCAGGCCGGGCCCTTCGGCATCTCCAGGCAACAACCCCAGCGTCTTCGCGATGAAAGGCACCAGATGCCGCTTGCCTCCCGCCCACTTGAGGAAGGGCGAGCGCGTCGACGACATGCGCCCAACCTCCGGCCCAAAGGTTCGCACGGGCGGCCCGCCCGCCTCTTGGCCCGCACCGCCCTCGGGCCTAAGTCTAGCAAACTTCGGCGGCGCTGACCATCGCGCGAAAGGGAGGACTCGCCCAACCCGCTCGCGTAGCCCTTCCGCTCCTTCCGCTCAGTCGCACTCCGCTTCCGCTCCCCCGGCGCGCGGCCCGACCGGCCGCGGATTGTCTATAGACACCCAGGTCGTGAACTCGTATCATAGTTTTCACAAGGAGTGGGACCGATGGTGTTGCTGATCGGCCTCACCGCCGAGCCGCGGCTGCGTGAGAAGTTCCAGCGCCTCGACCAAGTCTCTCGTGCGATTCTTGAATGTGATCGGCGGTGATAAACTGGCTCTCCCGCAATTTTGGTGCAATCTAGCTGTCGGCTGGAGGAATCTTCATGAAAGCCGCGAACCCCTTTGCGATTGCTTCGCGTGGAGCTTCGCGGTATGTGGGGATTTCTTCGAAGTAGCGGTTTGGTCATTCGGCATCAGGAGTTTTCGCCAGCACACATTACCATCACCGTCCAGCGTGCAAAGGCCGACGCCCCATGTCCTTCGTGCGGCCGCGTCTCCCGCAGCCGGCACA